>JAYVOT010001058.1:0-3074 GCA_043757795.1 Chthonomonadaceae bacterium
TCTCGACTGCCGTCTTCGCTCGAATTGTCGACTACGATCACTTCCAACTGAAATTCGGTTTCAGGGCATGACAGGGAGGCGAGACAGTTCCTGAGAAGATCTTTCGTATTCCAATTGAGGATAATGACGGAAATGTCCAAAAAAATTCCTTGAGCTTCTGCTCGAACGGCATGATGTCAGTCAATTGCAGTAGAAACAGTAGAAGCGATTTGAATCGAATCACTAAACTATGCCTACACTTTAGCGGGTTGAAGACAGTTAAACTGACACGTCATTCAACCCGCTAAAGTGGGATTCCCAAATCCGGAAGTTGCCTTCAGTCCATCAGTTCCCAATTTTCGCATGATCTCAGGGAATGATTTTAAGTTGCGTTTCCCTGGATTCGACTGCGAACATAACTTGCAAGTTCCGAGATGGGAAGACGAATCTGTTCCATCGTGTCGCGGTCTCGAATTGTGACGGTGTCTTTGAGGGAGACGTCTTCTCCTCGCCCAAGCGAATCGAAATCAACCGTCACGCAGAAGGGGGTTCCGATTTCGTCTTGCCTTCGATAGAGCTTCCCGATTCCTGCTGAATCATCGTAAACAGCCCTCATTTCTCCGGAAGACTGAAGATCGTTTTTGATTTTTTTCGCCAAGGATACGATCGCCTCTTCGTTTTTTTTCAGGGGCAATATTGCAACTTTTATCGGGGAGAGAGCAGGTTTGAGCTTCAAGACTGTTCGCACTTCGCCGTTAGGCAAAGTTTCTTCCGTATACGCTTCGCAAAGGGCAGCAAGAATCCCCCGATCCACTCCGGCTGACGGCTCGATGACGAAGGGAACGATGTGCCTGTTATTTGGCTGATCAAAGTAGGTCAGCTTTTCTGTAGAGTGGTCATTTTGGGCGACTTTCGAGGTCAAGCCAAGTTTAGCTTGTTCTCGCGAGTGGGAGCCGAGGTCGTAATCGGATCGATTCGCGATCCCTTCCAACTCCTCCCAACCGATCGGGTATTTGTAGAAGACATCGACGGTTCGTTTTGAGTAGTGCGCCAACTCTTTGTCCGGAACTTCGTATAGTTTGAGATTCTCCCTCTTCAGCCCCACCTCATTCACCCAGAAGTTCACGTGATCCTCAATAAACTCTTCATGCGCCGCTTCGTCCTGGCCCGGCAACACGAAGTACTCGATCTCCATCTGCTCGAACTCTCGCACTCGGAAGATGAAGTTGCGCGGCGTGATCTCGTTTCGGAATGACTTTCCTATCTGCGCAATTCCAAAGGGCAACTTACGGTTTGTGGAGTCGAGGACGTTTTTGAAGTTGACGAAAATTCCCTGAGCCGTCTCCGGTCGTAAGTAGGAGAAAGAGTCTGCATCCGCCACAGGTCCGACAGCCGTCTTGAACATCATATTGAAATCTCTTGGCTCCGTGAATTCGCCTTCGCACTCGCCCGGCTTCTTTTTCGGAGTTTTCAGGCAAGTTCCGTCCTGCAATTTATCCGCTCTAAAACGAGCTTTGCAAGTTTTGCAGTCCACCAGCGGATCGACGAAAGTAGCCTCATGTCCGGAATATTTCCAAACGTTTTTATTCATTAGAATGGCGGAGTCAAGCCCTTCCATGTCGTCGCGCTCGTAGACATTGTGCTTCCACCAGAGTTTTTTGAGGTTGTTTTTGAGTTCGACGCCGAGCGGTCCGTAGTCAAAAGTCCCCTGCAATCCTCCATAGATCTCGCTTCCCGCAAATATAAATCCTCGTCGCTTGCATAGAGACACGAGTTGTTCCATCGTTTCAGCCGGCATGTCGCAATCCTTCACTCAACCAAAATATTTAAAAACACGCTTCTACAAAGTTCACACTCTGCAATCGCGTTTCGTTTTCATGCCTCGCACGCTCGAAATTCGACTCCGAAAGAAATCGAGGCTTCCAATGCTATTGACAGACAATTTACTGAATAGTATACCCGCAGAAACCAGACTGCGAAGCGATCTTAAAGCGTGGAGGAATCGCTTCAAAAGAGGCGGCTCAGCTGATCGAATAACTTGCAGGAGATTTTTATAATTGACAAGCGACTCTATTTGCAGTAAACTGTATTGGTTTCAAAAGATTTTTTTTGTGCAACAAACTTCCGAGGCGTCCACTATGAAACTCGCGGCAATCACAGATGAAATATCTCAAGACTTTGAACACGCTCTCGACGTCATGCTCGAATACGGAGCGATGGGGGCGGAACTTCGCGGACTCTGGGGAACGAATATCGCCGAGCTTTCGGAAGAGCAGGTTATAAGAGCGAAAAAAGCGCTGAAAGACCGAGAGATGACGGTTGCGGGCCTCGCCACCCCCTTCTTCAAGTGCGACCTCGCATCCGCCGTTCGCAATCCCGGCGAGGACGCCGGCCCTATGCACCTTGCGACCGCTCGTCCTCTTGAAGCTCAGCTAGACATGTTGCAACGTTGCATTCGGCTCGCTCGCGAGTTTGACACGACTCTTCTACGAGTTTTCACCTTCTGGAATAGAGAAGCTCTAACACCGGAAGTTGAGGCGAGAATCGCGGATGCTTTCGCAGAACCGCTCGCACTTGCCGAGAGAGAGGGAGTCGTCCTCGGATTGGAAAATGAGCACGCCTGTTTTATTGGAACCGGCGAACAAGCTGCGCGGCTTGCATCCACGCTCAACTCGCCAAATTTTAAAATCGTTTGGGACCCGGGAAATGCGTTCAATGCCGGCGAAGCCCCTTTCCCGAACGGATACGATTCAATCAAGCCCTGGCTGACTCATATTCATGTCAAGGATGCCAAAATGGTTGAAACCGAGCACGGAATGCAACCGAAATGGTGCGTCATCGGCGAGGGCGAAATCGACTACGCAGGTCAGTTCGCCGCCCTTCGCAAAGACGGTTATTCAGGTTGGATATCGCTCGAAACTCACTTTATTCCCGCGCTAGGTTCCGGTGCGGACGGCAAGGGGACCGCGGAAGACGGCTCTCGCCCCTGCCTCGCCGCTTTGAATAAATTTCTTAATGTTTGATAGAATTCGTCATAAAAGGACAAACCGTTAGACTATGCCTGACATCACATCAATCTCCTGGTGGCGCGAAAA
>JAYVOT010001059.1:0-3073 GCA_043757795.1 Chthonomonadaceae bacterium
GACATCAACCCGGGCAGCTTTGGAAGAATAGCCGCTCAGACCGCCAAACAGGTCGTAGTTCAGCGCATTCGAGAAGCGGAGCGAAGAAGAGTTTTTGACGAGTACAATGAAAAAATCGGCGAAGTCGTCACAGGTATCGTTGGGCGTAGAGAAGGCAGAAACATCCTCATTGGTCTTGGGAAACTAGAAGCGGTACTTCCGACTCAAGAGCAGGTCGAATCTGAACCATATCACTTCAATGATCGTATCAAAGTATATGTCTTGGAAGTGCGTGAAACTCAGAAGGGTCCTCAAGTAGTTGTGTCTCGAACTCATCCCAGCCTGATTCGCAGACTTTTCGAAATGGAAGTTCCTGAAATCAGCGACGGCATCGTAACGATAAAAAGCGTTGCGCGAGAGCCGGGGGCGAGATCGAAAATCGCGGTCTACAGCCGAGATGAGAAGGTCGATCCCGTCGGCGCTTGCGTGGGTCATAGAGGAAGCCGGGTCCAAGCGATCGTTACCGAACTCTACGACGAAAAAATCGACATCGTGCGTTGGAACGACGACGTTGCGGAATTCATTTCGGAATCTCTCTCGCCAGCGAAAGCGGTGAAAGTCTCCGTCAACAATGACGCCAAAAGCGCTTTCGTCGTCGTCCCGGACAATCAGCTCTCCCTCGCGATCGGAAAAGCGGGACAAAACGTTCGCCTAGCTGCAAGGCTAACGAACTGGAGAATCGACATACGAAGCGAAGCGCAAGTCGCTCGCGCCGCGCTGATGTCCGTCACTGACGACGGAGAATTGATCGAAGGCGCAGAAGCGGCTGATGGAGCTGACAACAGCGACATATTTGCCAAATTGGATTTCGTCCGAACGACGGGCGAATCGATTTCAAACGAGAACAAAAGCGCAAAAGCTCTTTTCGCTTCTATTGGGAAAGATTCTGAAAAAGAGAGCGAAGAGACGACGGAAGACTGATCCCGGTCATTTTAAGGACTTCTAAATGCCCTGTTTGCAGAAAGAGAAAAGGTTAAAAACGGAATGAGAACGGTATGAAAACTAGTGAAACGAACGGCATCTTCCCGCTAAACAGCGGTACGACGCTGAACGACACCTATAGGAGAGCGTCTATGTTATAAGGCCCGCATGTTTGCCAGCCACCCGGTTGCGCGCTTCCAGCATACGCCGCTCCTTTTTCGTCCGGCATCCCCTGCCAAACGAAATAGCGACTCGATTTGTCGTCCTCATCGTGTCTCTCCACTATTTACTCCGCCTCATTTCAGATTGGGTTTTTACTTTCAGCGCATTGGATGGATCTTAGTTTCTTCAATGACTGAATGCATCGCGCCCGAAACTGATCGCTATGAAACCGAAACACACTCCAATTCGAACCTGTGTCGCTTGCCGCGTCTCCGATGCAAAACGAGGACTATTCAGACTTGTACGGCAATCGGACGGCTCAGTTCTTTATGACCCCAAAGGCAAATTGGCAGGTCGTGGAGCCTATCTTTGCGCACGTTCGGAGTGTATCGCCCTGGCGAAAAAACAGAAAAAACTTGAACGCTCTTTCAAAATCAGCTCGGTTCCACAAGAGCTTTTTGAAGAGTTGATGTCTTTGGCGCATACTGCTGAAAAAGACAAACCGGTTCTAGAAGAGAGTGACGAATTAGCGGAGGGCGGTTGCAAGCCGTCGGAAAGCGAGGAGAAGCGCGTATGACAGGTATTCCGGGAATGAAACTGGCGGATTTAGCCAGAGAATTGAAGATGGCGAGTGCGGAATTGACCGCGCAATTGAAAGACCTGGGGATCGCTGTCGCAGGCGTCGCCTCCCTCATTGATATTGACACAGCGAACGCTGTACGAGAATTGAACGGGAAACCGCCGGTCATTCCGAAAGTGGCGGAGGTCTCATCGGAAATCATTGTAAAAGAGTTGGCGGCGGCAATGGATATACAGCCGAACGTCGCAGTGAAAAAACTTATGGAGATGGGACAACTCATCTCGGCGAATCAACGCCTCCCCAAACCGCTTGCAGAGAAGCTCGCAGCCTCTTATGGCTTTGTCATTAAGATCAAAGTGGAGGAGAAGCCTGTCATTCAGATTGCAACTCCGAAACACAAAGCTCCAAGCGGAGCTCCGGTGGCGCGTCCTCCTGTTGTAACGATTATGGGACATGTCGATCATGGTAAAACGACTCTTCTGGATATGATTCGAAAAGCAAACGTCGTCGGCGGAGAGTTTGGCGGTATCACTCAGCATATCGGCGCGTATCAGATCGAGGTGGATCACAACGACGAGAAGCGAAAAATAACCTTTCTCGACACCCCCGGACACAAAGCTTTCACTCAGATGAGAGCGCGAGGCGCAAGCGTCACGGACATCGTTATTCTGGTCGTAGCGGCGGATGACGGAATCATGCCGCAGACTATCGAAGCGATCAATCATGCGGTTGCGGCGAAAGTTCCCATCATCGTCGCTATCAATAAAATGGACAGACCCGACGCAACCCCGGATAAAATCAAGTTGCAATTGACCGAACACAACCTTGTGGTTGAGGACTATGGCGGCGAGGTCATCGCCGTTCCCGTCTCCGCGAAGACAGGCGAGGGAGTCAAAGAGCTACTTGACTACATCCTGCTTGTGGCGGATGTACAGGAACTAAAAGCGCTTTCAAGCGGTCACGCGCGCGGAACGATAATCGAAGCGAATATCATGCCCGGAAGGGGTCCCGTCGCGACCGTATTAGTGCAATCCGGAACTCTTCAGGTTGGGGACAACCTTGTCGCCGGGTTGACTTTCGGTAAGGTGCGAGCGATGACGAATGAGAACGGCGAACGAATTCTCAAAGCTCCCCCTTCGACTCCGGTGGAAGTGATCGGTTTGAATGCGGCTCCCAATGCAGGGGACAATGCCGCAGTCGTCAAAAACGAGAAAGAGGCGCGAGCTATTGCAGGGGGCTTGCAACTGAAGTACCGGAATGCAAGGCTCGATGGAACAGGAAAAAGGCTCAACCTGGTGGATCTTGCCAGATTGAATGACGAAGGCCCTCGCAAAGATCTCAATCTGATCATCAAGGGCGATGTTCAGGGGA
>JAYVOT010001060.1:0-3053 GCA_043757795.1 Chthonomonadaceae bacterium
ATGCTGATGGACGAGCCGTTTTCCGGGTTGGACATCCTCGCAAAAAGCAAAGTTTGCGGATTTTTGACTGAAGTGGCGGCGACTGACGAGCAGAACACCTTCATTTTGGTCACGCATGATATCCTTGCGGCAATCGAAGTCTCGGATACCATTCTTGTCATCGGTCGAGATTGGGATGAACATGGCGTGCCGATACCCGGCGCAAAACTCCGAAAGAGCTACAATTTGATTGATTTAGGCTTAGCATGGCAACACGACATCCGGCATTTGCCCGGCTATCAAGAGCTTTTCTATGAGATTTGCGCCCTCTTTCCAAAGTTGTAGGCGTGCTCCCTTGAGCAAGAAGTCGGGGGGAACCTCGCCCCAACCCCTCTCCTTGCCGTTCGCTATCGCTCACTAGGAGAGGGGCTTCCGGAAACCCTCTTCGCGGGATGGGGGAATATGCGCTAACTTAAGCCAGCGGAATGAATTCCTCTGCTAGGGGCCTTCGGCCGTGCCGTGCTTCGCACTCGTCCCAATCGAGAGGATATGGGCGAACTGTCAATAGTGAGACATGCATTTCGAGGGCGAAGCTCTGCATTTTGAGTGCGAAGCACGATACGGCGGAACGCCCCCAGCAGAGGAATTCATTCCGCTGAGTCTGTTGCACAGAAATCTTGCCTCAGATTTGCCCATAATATCGCTAAGTTAGCGCATTTGCAGGATGGGGGAGACGTTGGGTTGAAAACGGATTCCGTGCTGCGATGCCGGGTACTGAAAGTTCCAGGAACAGAAATGGGCGTCCTGCGGACGCGAGAGCGTCGAAGGCGCTTGCCTAGCGTGCAAAGCACGCACGGCGGAACGCCACCGAGACCGGGAATTTATTCCTGGGATTTAAGAACGTCACTGAGCCGCGCAATTGATTGCACGAGCTTCTAGAAACCCATCCTGCGCAACATGCGTTATTCCCTTTATCAAGCATTCATTTACAACTCTTTGCGAGTGTCGTTAGGAACCAGCGTTTTCCATGTCGAAGCCTAAATTTCTTCAGGCATTGCAAGAACATTATAATTTGATCGGCATTGCGTCCGCCTTCACGCTTTCGATGGTCGTCGGAAACCCTTTGCCGCTCATCGTCGGACTGGTTGCGGAGGCGGGATACCTCATTTTCGTGCCCGACTCAAAATGGTATGTCGCAAGGCTGTCCAAAAAGTACGACGTTGAAATTGAGAAGCAACGAATGCAATTGAAAGAGAAGGTTTTCGGATCGCTTTTGCCGGAGCAACAGGAGCGTTTCCTTCGACTGGAGGCGCGACGCAAACAGATAGAAACCGTTGCCGCAGAGGATAAGAACTGGTTTCGAGAGATTTTACGAAAACTGGACTATTTGCTCGATAAATTCCTGATGTTCGGCGCGAAAGAGTGCGAATTTCGCACGCACCTCGAATCGTTGCAACAAGAGCTTCGCAACGAGCCGACGGCGCAGTTCCCGGTCGCTTCCTCCTCTTCAAGACGCAATCGCAGAGATATGAGTACGACGCGAGCACGCCAATCCTCCGAGGACATCGTGCAAGAGGTGCAGGATTCTTATGAGCGCGAAATGAACCGAATTCGCAACGAAACAGATCGAGAACAGGACGAGAACACGCATTCGATTCAAGAAAAAAGACTGGATGTCATCCAGCGTCGATCCGATTTCGTAGGCAAGATCGGCAAAATTCTGCTTAATCTGGATCAGCAAATGCGGCTCGTAGAAGACACTTTCGGCTTGATCAACGACGAAATTCGCGCTCGATCTCCCGAGCAGTTGCTAGCGGACATTGAAGAAGTGGTGGTCGCTTCCAACACGATGACAGTGACAATGGAGGAGGTGGCGATGCTCGATGCCGGCTCGCACTTCCGCTGAAAAAGCGATGAGGAGGGAACCGCGAAATACCAAATGCAGGGCGAACCGCGTATTTCGCGAGTCCTACCTCTCCCTATCTCGAGTCCTCCGCAGTTCTCTTGACACTCACGTCGCCTTTTCCAGCTATGCTATAATGTACTAGATTCTGGGACAACGAAAACCTGAATCGTTGCGTCAAGTTTTAAGGTCCAGCGTAGCATTGTCCAAAAAACGCTTCCGCCGAAGTCGCTATAGCGAAGCGGCTCTGCCCGATGTGACGATTCCCAACGTTGCGATTGCAATTATTGCCCGAAGGGCTTCCCGCCGGGGTGCATTTGCAAAGTGGCTCTGCCCGTCGTGACGATTTAGAGCGAGGGGCGCTTTTACGATAGAGGATTAGATGAAGGAAATCATATGAACCTGCGTGAGACGTTGCGAAAAGCGGCTGGGCTAATTATTGAGATGCCGGAAGAGGCGGAGCCTGTAAAGCCGGCGGAGACGCCGATGAATCCGGCGGAACCTCTTTTGCCCAAAGACATTTGGGCGGAGTTTGAGAACGAGGCGAAGTTGCGGTCTCAGAAAACCGTCGAGCAGATCGCAGTCGATACGCACGGACCAAACTTGGATCAGATACGGTTTCCTGCGAATACGGCGATCTCAACTCCCGCTCCGGACGGGACGTTTGATTTTCAGGCAATCTATGCGCAGGCCAACTTGCCTTCCGCGCCATTCACCGCCGAGCAGACCGTCGAAATGTTGGCGGCACTTCCGCAAGAACTTCCGCTCGAAGCGAAGAGACAGACGTTGAGAGTGATGTTGGGAACGCTCGGCAAAAGCCTGGGAGCGACGCCGGAAACGGTGGTAGCGGATGCCTCCCGGAAACTCGCGGCGATAGTCGCGTACAACGAACATTCGAATAAGCAGGGCGCCGAAAAGATCACTCAATTGGAGTCTGAGATAGCCAACCTTCAAGCGCAGACGGAAGCGAAGCGAGCGGAGATTCTGGATGTACAGACAAACCAGACCGTCGTTGCGCAAAAATGCGCCGTCGAGTCGCATCGACTGGACGATTTGTTGGAGTTTCTAAGCCTGGACGTCCCGCCCTCAAAATACGCTTGATTGAATTTTCGGAGTTATGGAACCGCTGTTTCCGCCGTAAAACTGCGGGTTTCAAAGTCAGCTACGAGGG
>JAYVOT010001061.1:0-3051 GCA_043757795.1 Chthonomonadaceae bacterium
GCGCCGTCGCGCCCGGAACCTACGCGCACAGCATGATGGTGGGGACGCTGGCCGAAGCAGGCGCTAGATCAATCGAGGCGGACTCTCTGCTTTGCAAAGTAGGAGGGTATTACCACGATATCGGCAAAATCAAGCGACCTGAGTTCTTTATTGAGAATCAGCGCGAAGGAAATGTTCACGGCAGGCTGAGTCCTTCACTCTCCGCTCTGATTATCACTGCTCATGTAAGAGACGGGGTGGAGATGGCGAAAGAAAATCGCCTCCCTGACGAGATCACGGATATCGTCGGTCAGCACCATGGGACTTCGCTCATTCGATACTTTTATCATCAGGCGCTCACGGATTGCAGCGCCGAAGAGGCGACTGCCGTTCTGGAAGATCGCTTCCGGTACCCCGGGCCCAAACCTCAGTCGAGAGAGGCCGCGATCGTGATGATGGCCGACTCGGTGGAAGCTGCCGCTCGAACCTTGCGACGCCCAAAAGAAGAAGAGGTGGCGGAGCTTATCTCCTCCATAGTCCGCGAAAAAATTGACGACGGTCAGTTCGACGATTGCGGAATGACGTTTCAAGATGTCAAAAAAGTGATGGATGCTTTTCAACACGTGCTTACAGCGATGATGCACGGCCGAATCGACTACCCGAAAGACTTCCCGAAGACAGCGAGCGGCAAACCTATGGAAGTCAGCAGATCCGATCTTCGACCTCTTTCGTCCAGTCCCAATCCTGCCGGAGGGACTCTGACTCAGCCTTTGGGGGAGATGGAAACAGAACAGGAAGAGGGAACTGACAGCGTAGCCTCACTGAGTAGCCTCGCAAACGGGAATATGAACGCCGCTATGATGGAGATCAACGGATACGGGGATTCAAACGGCGAGTCTAGACAACTTCAAGAGTCCATCAATCCCTTGAAAACCGTTCAGTCGCTTTTGGGTCCGCGCAAATCCAAACAGACGTTGAAAGAGAGTCTTCGTAAAGAGGTCAGCTTTGTCACTAACAGTTCAGAACGCGACGAATCAAACAGTGAAGACAGTCGCTCTGCTTGAGGCTGGAATTCGACTCTTGAAAGAAGAGGGAATGTCGGAAGCCGATGTGGATGTCCTGCTCACGGATGACATTCAAATCCAGGAATTAAATCTTCAGTATCGAAACTTTGACAAACCAACCGACGTCCTTTCTTTCTCACTGAGGGAATCTCTCGGCAATGAACCCGCTGTTCCTGAACTGAACGAGGCGCAGATTCATCTGGGAGACGTCGCAATTTCAATCGATACGGCGAAAAAGCAAGCGACGATACACGGAGTATCTCTTGAACAAGAGTTGTCGCTATTGACGGTTCATGGAATTCTTCACCTCCTGGGATACGAAGACGAGACGTTTGAAGGCGCAGCCGAGATGCGCTCACGTGAAAAAGACATCCTGAATTTTTCTTACCCTGCCTTCGCTTTTCCCGAATGACGAAAAGCTGTCGCTACACGACAATGGAGATCCGATTTATGCCGCCTCCCCGTAGACATACGCTTTCCGGTTTTAAATATGCTCAAGAAGGTATTCTGCACTGTTTCCGCACGCAAATGCACATGCGGTTTCACTTCATCATGCTGGTCTTCGTGCTTCTTGCCGGTCTAGCAATGAAACTTGAAGCGCGGGATATGCTCTCAATCACATTCGCAACCACTCTCGTCATCGTGATGGAAATGGTGAATACCGCCATTGAAAAGTTGGTCGATCTTATCGCTGACAGCTATAACCCCGTTGCGAAACTCGTGAAAGACGTGTCAGCGGCGGCGGTTTTGCTTGCCGCGTTGAATGCCGTTTTCGCCGGAGTTTTGATTTTTTTCTCGGCAGGGCATATGTCGGAAGTGCAAGAGACGATCGCATCAAAATTAAGCTCGGAAGTTATGCGAGTCGTGATCGTCGGCCTTGTATTGCTCACCCTTGTGGTTATCATCTCAAAACTGCTCAGCAAAACCGGTACGCCCTGGCATGGAGGAATCATCAGCGGCCACAGTGCGATTGGTTTCTTGCTGGCGATGACGATTTTTTTCACAACGACCAACACTTTGATCGCGTTCTTAGCGATTTTACTTGCAATTCTTGTCGCGCAGAGCCGGGTCGAGGCGGGAGTACACTCCATTCGCGAAGTTATTTTCGGAGCTATGCTTGCTATACTTTTGACCGCTCTTGTTTATCGAGTGATGCCTAGCATTCAGACAAAGCCTAAGGCAGTTCCAATAAAAACTTCGAGTATTATGGGAGGCGCGAGTATTTTCTCTTCTTCCAGATGCGCTGTCGTTTCAATCAATAAGGGAGATCGTTCCTTTGCCTGAAGCTAGTCCAGAAACGCATAAAGCGGTTGCAGAGTCTTTTAATTCCGGCTCTCTCCTCTTCGCATTGGCGATAGTCATGACTTTGACTCTGTTGAACGCCTTCTTCGCCCTTTCGGAAATAGCGCTCATCACTTTAAGAAAGACTCGCATTCGCCAACTTGTGGAAGAAGGCAATCAAAACGCGATGCTTGTGGAGCGCCTCCTCGCCTCTCCAACTCGTTTGATGGCGACGATCCAGACTGGGGTCACGCTTATTGCGACTTTCTCCTCCGCAATAGCGGCGACAAGCGCTGTCGATCCGCTTTCGCACTGGTTTATGAATCATGGATTCTCAAAAGGAACTTCGGAAACGCTCGCTCTGGTAAGCGTGACGTTGCCGGTTGCGATTCTCACGCTCGTCATCGGGGAAATCGCCCCGAAAAGTCTTGCTGTTCGGCATCCGGAGCGCTTCGCCCTGCTATCATGTCATGCGATCTCATGGTTGCAAATCGTGATGACGCCGGTCGTAGTCGTTCTCACTTTTCTCTCAAATATCGTTGTGAAGCCTTTCGGCGGCACCGCGCACTTCACCGCTTCCACCGTCAACGAAGAGGAGTTCAAAATCCTTGTTGAAGAAGGAGAGGAGCAGGGGGTCCTGGAAAAAGGCGAGACGGAGATGATCCATTCCATCCTCGACTTTGGAGACACGCTTGTGCGTAGGGTGATGACGCCCCGTATCGACATG
>JAYVOT010001062.1:0-3050 GCA_043757795.1 Chthonomonadaceae bacterium
CATCGGTACATTGGCAATTTTAGGTTTGACTGCCTGTCGTACTCAACAGACCCAAAAAGTCTCTTCCATCCGCTCAATTCCGCCTGTCGTAGAGAGCGTTTCTGTTGAAGGGTATAAACGTTGGACAAAAGCCACTTCTCAGCCAAAACCGATTGGGAGGGAAAGTTGGTTGTCGTGCACCGGAGTGAGCGTTGATACGGACGATTCGAAAAACCCTCACAACGGAAGATTCATCAATATTTTCGTGAACGATCTTGCGAAAGAGGCTTTGTTTCAACAGAAACTTCCGAACTACCCAGTCGGAAGCGTCATTGTGAAGGAGAAGCTCACCGAATTGCGTTCAAATTCGCCTGTATTGCTGACAGTTATGACCAAAAGAGAGGCTGGTTTCAATCCTGACTCTGGAAATTGGGAGTACATTGTATACGACGGAGATGGAAAAAACAAGACTTCGTTTCACGCGATTATCTTCCCTCCAAATTTCTCAAAAAACTGAAATGAATGGATTTATGTACCTCGTAAAAGCGCGTCAGCTTGATGATTCGTCGAAACTAATTCTGTAAATCCCTTAATTCTGCCCAAATTTCCCCAAAGTTTTCGCTTCGGGATTTGATTGCAAACGCCCGATGAAATCTATCGCCCTCTTACAACTCTTTCGCTCATCCGATAATCCGATACGGTTCAATGCGAATACGGAAAGCTCGCGGAACTGAAATCTTCGATTGATCGGATGCAACCGGATGCTGTCTCTTCTAAACGCGGATATTTCCGCTCGACTGTTCGCCTATTCTCCCGTTTTCGTTTGGCTCATCGTGTCGGCTGCCCTTGTGACGTTGCCGCGAATTCTATTGAAGAAGGTTGATCCTGATACGATTCCGGAGTCTGCTACGCGCTTTGCAAAGAATGCGGACAGAATCCTGTTTCAGCCTTCAGACCTAAGACAGCAACGGCTGACGATGCTATTAATAATTCTTGGAGTTGGGATCGCCTACGCTCTCCGGTCGGCGCTTCGCTTCACTCCCGTTTTTCCGCTCGATGACGCCTACATCACCCTGCACAACGCGCAAGTTTTGCGGAGCGGACACGACCCGAATTACCTCGGAATTCCTGCGTTAGTCGGGGCGACGAGCGGCGTCCATCTTGTTCTTACTGCGTGCGCACTCCCTTTCTTCTCTCGCTCGGAGTGGGCGCTTGATGCTGTCGCCTGGATTGGGGTTCTCGTCTTCGCTACGGGACTGCTTCGCCTCGCCTTCGCGTTTAGAGCTTCTCTCATTCAGTCTCTTCTCCTCACGACAGTAGGGCTGTGCGCGGGGAAAACGATTTTTCACCTCTTCAACGGCTTGGAAACGGGGCTTGCGATGGGGGCGTTATGCTGGGCGCTCGCACTCGGCGCTGGAGAGGGCTCAAGAATCGCGTCCTCACAAAATGGCAGCGAAGCCGCTCACGGCGATACGGGGAGTGCGAAAATTGAACAAATTCCCCGTTCTGCAATATGTGACAGCTTCGTTCGGGCGACGGCGTTCCCGATGCTTCTAGGGATATTGCCTTTCATCCGACCCGAATTTATCCTGATTTCGCTGATGATTTTTTGTCTGCGGAGCATGAGCCGATGGAAGAAAAAGGAGACAGCGCAGACCTGGGCAACAGCCTTCGGGAAAGAGGTTGCGTTCGTCGCAATCGGCGCTCTGCCCTGGTTAACTCTCTCTTTTGTGAATACCGGTTCTCTTTTCCCCCAAACCATTGCAGCGAAAAGAGCTTTTTTCGCTGAAACAAGATCTCTTCATTTTGTTTTCGTTCAGTACGCTCCATTCCTGTTCCGCATCCTGCAAGTTCAGCTTGGAATCGGAATTTTTGGAGCGTTGCTATTGCCGTTCCATAAGATCGGAAGAGTAAGCCTCGCTTTTATCGCTCTCTTTTTGTTGGCTTATCTGACGCAGATGCCGGGGGCGCTTCTCTGGAATGAACAGCGGTATCTCTATCTCCTCACGCCGTTCGCTCTCTTAGGATGCGCAGCAATGTTCCAGCAAAAGAAGGAGTTTGCTCGCTCCATCGGCAATATTCTCCTACTTGCAGCGTTCTTTCAAACCGTCATCGCCGTTCCGAACAACTGGAGTCAGTATGCAGGCTACTGTGAAAAAAACAAAACCCAACTGTTGGGACTTCGCGATTGGTGTCTGCAACACTTGCCTGCAGGCTCAAAAATCGCCGTTCACGACGCTGGAGCCATCAGTTGGGAGACTCCCTTCGTTCTAACGGATCTTGTCGGTTTGAAAAGCCCAAAAAGCGTGGAGTTCCATAAACAGTACACCTTTCCAAGCCGCGGCAAGGCTAGGTCGAAAGCGATCAACAGTATTTTGCTTGAAAGTCATGCTGATTACTTGATCTTGATTGAAGGTTGGGACAAACTGTATCATTTTTCCGAGGATTTAACAGCTGAAGGGTGGCGACTGGAAGCGCTGCGTCCTAACAAGCCAATTTATCAGGTCTACGGAATTTCGCCTCCGGGAAAACATTAGAGGAGGAAAATTCTCTGATTGCAAGTCTTGCGCGATTTGCGACCCCGTAGCTCCACGCCTGACGGGCGGCGCAAGTCTCTCATCTTCCAAACTCGGATAAGCCGGATAAGCGGAGGGACTATATCCTAAGACAACGAAAGCATGACTCGTTGCGTCAAGTTTTAAGTACGGGCATAGCATTGTCCAAAAAAAAGCTCTCGCCAGGGGCGCATTTACAAAGCGGCTCTGCCCGTCGTGACGATTCGCATCTCTCTTACTCCCCCTTCTCCCGCAGCGCGGGAGAAGGGGGTTGGGGGGATTAGGGCTTCCCGCCACAAAGTCGCTTCCCTCTGCCTCCCCTCTCCTAGCGCGAGCGAAGCAAGCGCCCAGGAGAGGGGTCGGGGGCATACGCGTTAACTTAAGCCGAAAGTTCGTTCTGGCGCGCCCCCGGCGCTCTACGCCGCCCCCGATTTCGGGGGGAAGAGAGCTTCTATTGGGAGTTTTTACCGTTCTAGGCGGATATGTTGGTTGCAAATCAGGGTTGACTTCCCGATT
>JAYVOT010001063.1:0-3048 GCA_043757795.1 Chthonomonadaceae bacterium
TTCATATCAATAAATAAGCAACGTTTCGACATAAGCGTCAAAAGGAAAAAGAGTGAAAAGGGACAATCCGCGAGACGCGATCTCTACTTCGTTCATCCCCCCTTCATCCCTGAAGAATCAGCGCTCCATCGAACTTTTCCTTATCCTCCTTCTTTGCAACCAGCGCCCTTCGTTTCTCTCGGCGCCGGGGGCGCAACTCACGCAAGCCTCACAACCCTGCAACGATTCTCTCTCGCCCTCTTCCGCCCGCAGCGCGGGAGAAGGGGGGTGGGGGATGAGGGCTTCAACTCCTTATTCCCTCGCCGCCATCGCCAACTCCGGGTGCGCCGCCGTCACCGCCGTGAACGCCTCCACATACCCGATCCCCTCGCGCTTCATCCGCTCCTCCGTCAGCGCGATCAGTCGCTCGCCCGCCTTGCCCGGCATCTCCGCCGGAATTCGCTCGCCCATCGGCACCACTTCGCCGTTCGACTCCACAAACCGAATGAACATTTGCGAGGCAGGCACGCTCTCCCCGTCAAACGTCACAATCTGCTCCGCTCCGGAGAGAAGCAGAGTTTTCGCCAGCCTCTCCGTCGTCTCCGTAGCTCGAATGCGTCCCTCGCGCTTCCAATCCCCAATTCGCCGCTCCGCCTCAAACGTTCGCACGGCGAGAAATTGCGCGGAAGCCTCGCCCACTCCGCTCCTCCCGACTGCCGAACCCCTTGAGCCGGAAGAGACTCCCGCTTGCCCAATACCCTTTGCGCCCGCAAACTCCGCGCTCTCCGAATCGCTCGTTGTCAACGAATCGCCAGCGCCCTTCAAATTCTCATTGCCTATTTCCGATAGGAACGTCACGCTCTCTTTCAGAGGCGGCGCGTTCAGAGTCAAGCATTGAACGTCCGCGCCCGCTCCGCCCTCTTGCTCCGAAAATCCGCGCAAATAACCCATTAATCCCTCTGCAAACCGCCGAATGCTTTTCATCTCCGCCTCCCCCTCGCCGCAATTCACTCTGTAATCGCCCTCGAACCCCCCTCGCCCCGCATCCGATAGAAGGGGCGGGAGGAGGTTCTCATCCGCAGAGAACACCTGCGCGCTCTTGATTCTGGGATGGCATACGAACGAAGTCTCTAGCAGGCGCCGGTTAACCACGTCCAGCCCCACGGACAACGCCCTCGCCCCCGCAATTTGGATCACGCGCCACGTCTCCACAGGTTGGCGCAACACTCCCCACAACGACTCCCCCACGACATGAAGCCCGCTCACCGCCCCCAAAACTCCGTCAAGCGGCGACTCCGCCAAGTGTTCTATCTTCACCGGAATCTCCCCGGCCGAGTTTGCGGCGATCTCCTGCAAGTCTTCCCGCGAAATCGCCACTCCCTTGTCCGGGTAAGCTCCCGCCTCAAACAGCAGGCATCGCCGCTCCACAAACGCCCCATCCTCCGAAAATCTCCACATCGCCGCCCCCTTTCAAAACCGGGAAATACATAAAATACGGGGAGAAAGATATAAGAACCGCGAAATACGCGAAACACGCGAAAAAAATGCAAATACGAAAGGGGAAAACTCAACTCCCGCCCTTCAACCATTCTCAGTGGAAAATCATATCCCGCACTATTTCGCATTCCGCATTGTTTGCATCCGCATTTTTTCGCGTGTTTCGCGTGTTTCGCGGTTCCTACTCCTCGTATTTTGTATTTCGCGGTTCCCATCTCTCCCGTATTTGCATCCCTTTCCGCGTTTAAAACGCACTTTGCATTCGTATTGTTTTCGTCTTCGCATCCCTTTTGCATTTGTATTTTTTTCGCGTATTTCGCGTATTTCGCGGTTCTTATCTCCCAGTATTTGCATTCCCTTTTCCCTACCCTCTATCCTCCGCCGGAGGCAGATCGAACAGTTCTCGAACAGCCTGCTCCTTCCCGCTTACAACCCCGTGTTTCAGCAGAATGTCATACGCCTGCGCCAACTGCGGCAAGTTCTTCTCATCCACGCTTCCCAGCGCGAACCGAGGGCGCACCTCCTCCGGATTGTCGAAATTATAGTCGATCAACGGACGAATCATCTGCGTGTTGACCGCCGCCTCTACGTCCGCCTTCGAGTTCTCCAGCACATACAGCAACACGTCGAAATGCACCTTGCCCAGCGCCAGGCTACCCACCCGCCGACCTTCTCCGCTCGTGAGCGTCTGAAGCAGAATCCCCTGCGCTATCTGCTGATTGTGCCAATCGACCGCCGTCAGAAAAGCGTCCGCGCTCGCCGGAGTCGTCTGCAAAAGCCTCGGCTCCACGTCGTGCGGGAAGACCACTCCCGCCGCCTGCTTGATTCCCTCCAGAGCTGTCAAAATCTCCTGCCGCTTGCTCTCGCTCGTCGCCGGAGGAGACTGCACCCAGATCGAAGGCGACCCGTACTTCTCCAAACTGAGGTTCCAAAACTGAGTCAGCACGTCTTTCGACCACCAATGTTTGTAAATCGAGCGTAAATCCGAGTCGCCGTAGGGAAGCTCGTCCTTCGCCTGATGAATGTAGAGCGCCACCTTCTCGCGGGGAACCCGAACCAGCCCCGTCAGCGGCGTCCAACTCGTGATCCCCTGCACGTTCAGATAGTCGTCCACCTCAAACCCGATCTGTTTCGGAGGCTTCGCCTTCATCGCCGCCCAGCGATATTTGCCCGCCCAGCGCCCCTTAGCCTCCACCCGCCACACCAACTCCGTGATCGAAAACCCCCGATAGAACGCCGACATCATCTCGAAAAGAACCTGCCGGAAGTCTCGCGTCATCCCGTCCTTGCCGTGAATCTCCCGCAGCGACTCCTCTGCAAAATCTCGCGCCGCCATCGCCGCGGGAGTGGGGGAGGCCGCGCCTCGTTCAAGTTTCGGCAACACCTGCCAGGGCTTCGCCAACAACGCGTATCGCTTGGTATTGATCGCAGCGCGAACCATCGCGTCGCTCATCATCCGCTCGTACAGATCCCCGCCCTTCGAGGAGAGCAGGTCGTCCGGATTGTAAGGCGGAGTGCGAAACGCCTGTTTCAGCACGGCGTCCCATGCGACCAACTCCTCCCGAACCCGCT
>JAYVOT010001064.1:0-3047 GCA_043757795.1 Chthonomonadaceae bacterium
TCCGCCGACCCCGCAGTTCCGGATGAGCCTCCGGTTCCCATTGTCGATTTCAATCTCAATGAGACTGAGCGCATTTTGATGGATATGATCTCTCTTCGCCCGAAGACGATCGGAAACGCAAGCGTCCGCCGCTGAAGCCTCCTATTAGAGCGCCGTAAAAAGCCGTCCCAATCCTGGGACGGCTTTTTTTCGGTCCTCAAACAGCCTTTAAACTTTCATGCCAATTCCGATTGCAACTTTGATATGTTTTTAGCTGTCAAATTGCAAGTGCGGCGCAGAACAATATATTACGGATTTCAAAGGAGAGAAATGACTGAAGAGCCAATAAGACCCAAAATGCCGGTTAGAATCGAGACGAAAAGACTGATTATTCGTCCGCCGATGCCGGGAGACGGCGTGGAAATGAACGAGGCGATTCGTGAAACTTACGAGAGTTTGAAGCTGTGGATTCCCTGGGCGGATCATATTCCTGAAGTGGACGAGACCGAAATTAATCGTGTTCGCGCCTATGCCAACTACCTGGAAGGAACGGATTTTAATGTGCAAGCCTATCTCAAACAGACGGGCGAGTTTGCCGTGGGGAGCGGACTTCATCGAGGCGATAGAAAAGTGCCAAGTCACGAGATCGGCTATTGGTGCACGCAACGTTTTCAAGGGCAGGGTTACGTTGCGGAAACGGTTCGTGCGCTGACGAGAATCGGATTTGAACGCATGAAAGCGAACCGTATCGAGATTCGTTGCGATCTTCGAAACGACGCTAGCCGGAAAGTGGCGGAGCGTTGCGGGTTTGTCAAAGAAGCGGAAATGAGAAATGACTCGTTGGGAACCGACGGTACTTTGCGAACGTCTCTGGTTTACGCACTGATCCCTGAAACATACTCGACCCTGATTCAAAGGTTGCCTGAGCTATATGAAATAAGTTACTAACAAGGGCGACAACCGACGCTCCTTAGGAATTATTTATGTATTATCAATAAATATATAGAACGAATAGCCCGTCGCCGACCCTGCCCGGCGCGCTCGAAATCTGCGCGCATTCTTAAGGTCGTTCTCCAAACAAGAACCGCTCTTCAGTTATGTCCATCAATACGGGGATAAACAAAACTACTTCAGTTTGATGCGAACAAGCCTTCATACTCTCAATCTGTCAAAAACTCAGCTCGTTCACTGAAGCTTTAAGGTCAGGCGCGGCTTCGTGTAAAAGGCGCGCCCGCCTTAGCGAATTCGCAGAGCGGCTCTGTCGACCGTGATGATTTGCAACGATTCGCTTCTCACAATATTTATCAGTCGCGTTTGGATAAAGACGATATATCACTCTGGTCTGAGATAAATCCGCTCTTGCGTCCGTTCGGGCAAATTACTTTTTGCCGGAAACCCATTGCACGCCATTTCGGAAGATTTTTTGAATCTCCGGTTGGAAATAGATCGGATAGGTTTCGTGTCCTGGTTGGAAGTAAAACACGCGTCCCTTGCCGACGGTCCAGACCAAGCCCTGTTGCGCGTGCTGTTTGGTTCCGTCGGGGAGAGTGTACAGTCCGTCGAAAACGAAAGTTTCCGGAGTCGGGCACTCGAAGGGGTCGCCATATCTCTCGGTGTGCGGAACGACGAAATCCTTGACGCCTTTTGCAATAGGGTGTTTCGGGGCTTTGACGAGCAACTCGAGTTTGCTTCCGTCTTCAATATAGCCGCCCTTCCACCCGCAGTTCGTTCCTAGAATCGTCTGTAGAGCTTTCGCGTAGTGCGCGGAGTGAGTGGCGATGAATCCCATTCCTCCTTCTTTGACGCGATGCGCAATTCGCTGAACCAACTCGTCCTTCACGTCGCCATGACGTTGATGTCCCCACCAGATCAACACATCCGTATTTTGGAGCTTCTCCGCTGATAGACCTTGATCAGGGTCGTTAAGCGAGGCAGTTGAGACTTCCCAGCCTTTGAGAGATTTCAAACCCCCAGCGATAACCGTGTTCACATCGTTCGGGTAGATGCTTTTCGGCGCAGTGCCCTCGGACCAGACAACCACGCTACGGGCGAATCCTTTTTCCGCATTCGCTTCATTTTTGAGCAAGACCGCTCCCGCAGACGCGACTCCGGCGGCGATCAAGGTGCGTCGATTCATTGGTGTGTTCATTCGTAAGAGATCCCTTCAAAATGTTGGTTTGAAATAAATAATCCAACCGTATGCGTTATGTCGTTTCAAAAGCGACAAAGTTTCCTGTGCGAAATTATCAGGTCAATTCTCACCCAACAGTTCCGACCTTTGTAGGCAGGAAGTGCCAAGTTTAGCCACAACCAACCCCGCAGCGCGATTCGCTAGCTTTGCCGCTTCGTATGCCGAGGCGCCGGCTGCGAGCGAAAGCGCGAGAACGCCGACGACTGTGTCGCCTGCGCCTGTCACGTCGTAAACGGTTTTAGTCACTGCAGGGATATGAAAACTAGGTTCGCCTTCAATGAATACCGCCATGCCCTTCGCCCCCAGAGTAATCAATATCGTCGTTCCAGGCAACTGGACATGAAGTTTTTTAGCGGCTTTAATCAGGCTCATTTCGTCGCAAATCTCTATACCCGTCGCTTTTTCGGCTTCGAGAGTGTTGGGAGTAATGAGCGAGGCGCCTCGATACTTCTCATATTCGATGCCTTTCGGATCGACGATCACCTTGAGGTTCGCGGCGCGTGCATCCGCTATAAGTTTTTGAGTGAACTGCAGGCTCAAGACACCCTTATTATAGTCGGACAGAACGCACAATTTGGCTTCCGACATCGTTTTCTTCCACCAGGTCAGGAGTTTTTCTTCCGATTCGCGGGTGAGCGGGGCGACGCTCTCAGAGTCGATTCGCAACATCTGCTGATTGTGCGCCAATATGCGAGTTTTAGTCGTGGTTGGGCGGCCGGATTCTGCGACGACCCCCGATGCGTCCACTCCTTTTTCAGAGATAATGCGCATGAGAAACCCTGCCGCCTCATCCGCTCCAACGACGCCGCCTAGGTGAACGACTCCCTCAAGAGAGGCGATATTCGCGGCAACGTTTGAAGCGCCGCCGGGGATATGG
>JAYVOT010001065.1:0-3047 GCA_043757795.1 Chthonomonadaceae bacterium
TGTTCAGAATATTGGTCGGCAGAGTCACTCCCAGAGCAGGCTGCTCCGGCAAACAGTAGACTCGGCTCGCGCATGTGAAGTACAGATACTTCGCGGCTCCGCTCGACGGCGCGAAGATCGCAGGCGTCGAAGGAGCTTCCGGCAGTCGTTGAGAGTCCTTCACGACGCCGGGCTTGTTCGGATAGACCCAGATTCTTCGCTCGTCGTACTTAGGCAATTTGGTCGCGTTGTCGATGCCGAGGAAGTTGTCGTGAATGGAACCGAGCGCGAAGAGGTGTCCGTCGCTCGCTCCCAGAAAAATGGGAGACTGCGACAGGCCGTTCACTGTAACCGCGTAAGTCGGGTCGAACGCGGCGGATGAAGGGAAGGCGACTTTGCTCGGCTCGTCGATGAAGACGTTCGTTCCGGGCAAAGTTCCGACTCCTGTTTGGTTATGTCCGTTCGCCGTCGCATATTGCGCATGGAAAGCGTCCGCTTTCAGGTGGGGCCAGGTCCAATAACGCTGAGTGGTTCCTGCGATGGTTTTCGTAGAGTCGTTCGGATTCAGTCTGTCGTAAGTCACGTCTCCGCGACCGCCCGCATCAAAGCAGTAGACGCGCCCGTTGAGGTTTCCTACGACGAGTATTTGCGCGCCAGCAGGATTAACAGGGTCGTCGATGACGATGGGCGCGCCCTGCACTCCGCCGAAGGTGACTCTCGTGTCGGTGCGAACGGTATAGTGTCCCGCCTGCGCCGGGTTTGCGATGATGTCGCCGTCGACATACTTGCCCTCAAGCGCGTTCGAGTCGTTCCAGTCCAAACCCCAGGGAGAGGTTGGCGCAGGAAGTCGCGCTTCCGGCGCATACAGTTTGAAGTTCGGATCGTTGTATTCAGCGGGAACGGTTCCTGCCGATATCTGCCCCGCAGTCAGAGGGCGATAAGAAGGGTAGACCCAGTAGGGAGTCGTAGTTTTGTAGATTTCAGTCGCGTCTTGTCGGTCGCCAAGCGGATCGAGCGCGTAGATGTGTCCGGTCGTTCCTGTCGAGTTTCTAGTCAGGAAGTAGAGGATGGCTCGCACGACGCCGTCGCGGCATCGAACGTTCGCAAGAAGCGGAGTCGCGGAACTCGTGCCCGTGCCTGCGTCCGGCATCGCGACGTAGCGCCATCGAATTTTGTCCGTCGTAACGATGGGCACGGTGCTGCCGCCCACGACTTTCGTGGCGTTATTGTTCGTGTTGTCCAGGCAATAAAACACGGGCACAGAGACTAGAGCGGTCGGGTCGTTCACGTCCGGATTCGTGACCGGATCGGCGGGCAGAGAAGGATTAAGCCTGAAAACGAAAGTCGGGTCGATGTACGTCTCTTCTCGCGCCACATAGAGCAGAGGCTCAGCGTCCGTGATCTGAGCGGCGTATTTGTTCGTTCCGACTGCGGAACTCAAAAATCGACCGCGAGGATTGACCGTGAAGAGAGTCGTGTTTCCCGCAAGGTTCTTTTGCTGCAGGCCGGGAGTCGCCGCCAAACCTTCGAACGGTTTCGGAACGAAGTGAATTGCGTCCGCCGTTACGAGAGGCGCGGCTCCGAAGAGGCTCGCATCCGTGACGTTGTCGGGAGTTACGGAGTAAACCGTCACGACGATCTGATCTCGCAAGTCGCCGTCAAAGGTAAATTGAGCTTCGCCCTTTCCGTTGGGAACGATGGGAATCCAGCCTTGATTCGACTCGTTGACGAAATAGAGGCGACTGTAGCGGGAATCTTCCACTCCGGCTTTGATGATGTTTCCGCTCGCGTCCACTGTGTGCACATCCGAAGGATCGTCCGCGCCGCCGATATTTTTTCGGAATCCGTAGCTGACTCGCACGATCGCCCGGTTGATGTTCGGGTGAGCCTCGATCTGCAACGGGTCGTTTCCGGGATAGAGCTTCGTTCCGTTGCCGGGGGAGAAGAGTTCTATTCCGTACTTCGCGCCGCCGCTCAAGTTGTAGGTTCCTGAGGTGTAGACTGCCGTAGGCGTGCCGGTGGTCTTAAGCACGTTTTCGAGGGCGGCGTAGATGTCCGAGTCCACATAAGGAAGGTTCAAAAGTTCCGCGTCCGTCGCAGGCGTGTTCGCCCCGGTTGAGCGCCCGACAAGAAAGTCTTTGTGCGTCGCGGCGACGTAGGCATAGTCAAATGCGTAAGTTTTCGAAGAATCAAAACTCAGCGAATAGCCGCTCGTTCCCGAACGATAGTCCAGCGGATCGCCCGTCGCGACGGTCGGGATCTGCCAGGCGCCTGTATAGTAGGCATGAGGCATCCTCTGCGGGCTATTTCCGGTCGTGGCGAGAAGGTCAGGGCTGACTCGAACGCCTCTTCCCAAAGTGTCGGTGAAGTTGCGAGGATCCAGGACGTTCGCGTTGTCAATGATCTGGTCTGTTCCGAAACCGGACGGCACGATGTCGGACGGTTTGGGCCATCGGGCGCGAGGCGCGCCTCTCCAGGGGTTGTTGTTGGTGAGGGAGTTTGCGTCCGGCAGTCCGCCTGTCAGGGCGGTCTGATTGAAATTGCTGATTCCCTGTCGCAATGGAATCCCGCTGTTCGTGATTGTGAAGAGAAGGTTCCCTCGATCTTGAACCCAGTCTATATCATCTAAAACGGGCAACTGCGCATTCGCTGCGCTCGTTGTCACGGCGAAAAGCGCCGCGGAAGCGAGCCAGCGCCCTATCCCCGTCTTTCGATTAGTGTCGTATATATTGCTTCGGCGCTTCATGGAGCTATCCTCATTTTCAGGCGTCGGGCGATTGGCGGATCGGTCGGGAGTTCAGGTCGCCCCGAACTCCCGATTCCAAATTCTCCAACGCCTAGTTATGTTAGAACGGTCGGTCGCTGTGGGTAGGCTCTTCCAGAAGATAGGAAGAGGTTCCTCCGGTAGCGGAGCCGATAGCGCGTATGATCTGTTTCAGTTTTGGATTCCCGAATTTATCCAGTCCGGGAAGCGTCTCATTCGGAGTCAACCAGGTGATGGCGCTCGCAGGGTTTTTAATTAGTATATTGTTTCCGGCAATGTTGATGGTTGAGTAAAGGGCGGCCCC
>JAYVOT010001066.1:0-3043 GCA_043757795.1 Chthonomonadaceae bacterium
ATCGGTTCACATCATTCGCAGAATGTTCCACTTCCATTGGGGCGGTACGACCCAATTCAATCGATCAGAGCGACACAGTCCAATTGGACTTTCGAAAGTCTTTGGCTATTCGTCGAGTTTGTGAAAGAAGTTTGCCAGAAACCATCCGACCACCGGCAACAACCCTGCTAACCCGTTGATAAGCACTTTCGCCATATCCACTCCGCCTGCCTGCAACCAGGGAGGTCCAAAAAGCACTCCCGTAGCCGCTCCCCCCGCCGAAATAAAAATCATAAGCAGCGTCATGATCGTAATGAGGAAACAACCTACCATCGCATGATTTACGGACTGCCTCATCAAAGCCATCGCGCCGTAAAAAATGAGTCCTATGAAAGGTCCGAAGACGATCGTGAACATCAGATACCAGACCAGATCGTCGGAATCATCACGTTGCCAGGGCGCGGCTCGCATGATAGGCATGAGCAAGCCTGATCCTATAAGACAAAGAATCATTAGGACATAAGTGGATGGGCGGAATGCGAAGGAGAAAACGCCGACGCTCGCGAGAATGCACGAAAATACGAACAGAAACCTCGAGACAATGCGAGATTGCGGTATCTGAGGTTCGTCGTCCCAATGAAGTTGAATTTCTCCTGCCTTCGAAGCGCCGTTAACATTCGTCGGGCTACCTGTAGCGGAGTCGTAATGAGTGCCTGAGGAAGGGTCTATGACTTGATCCTGATAATACTTGGACTTTGAAGCCGTGAAAGTTCCAAGTTGCGGAACATGCACTTCAGGCATAGTCGCAGTTGATGAACCGGATCTAGGAGCCGTCATTCCAGAGGCTAAGCCTCCAGAATCTTCTTCCGGAGATATTACAGCGGTTGCGCCTGATTTCGTGGTTCGCAAAAGAGCGGTAGGAATTGCAGGTCGCGAAGAGTTGACCTGAGGAGTGTGCGGTGGCGCTTGAGATGTGCCGGAAGACGCTCCGCCGTTTGCGGAAACGAGTTTTGGAGTCGGCGTGAGCGGAGGCGCAGGCGGTCTCTTTGCAGTCAGATCCGGATTTACGCCGCTTCTGTGCGCGATAGGAACTCCCGGGGCGGGCATGTGCGGCTTGATAGTCGGCGGAATAGAGGAAGGAGTCCCGCTCAAGTTCGTTTGCCCTGGATTATTATCTTTCGGAGAAACAGGCGGCAAAGGCTTACGAAGCGGCAATGGAACTGGCATTGTCGGCGGCGGCGGTTTTTGTGCGAAGCCGCCTCCCGTAATTGGGTTGTCGACGGGGCGCTTTAACCCGATGATACGATGTGGAGTAGGTTCTTCCGAAGCCGTTTCGCTACTCTGCGGCTGAGGAGCAGCAGCGACCTTCGGAGCCGCGCCGATTTCGTGAGCGGACTCCTCTTCGACCGGAGAATCCTCGACTGGACGCGTTGCTGGAGCGGAACGCCTGAGAGAGACAGAGGGTCGGTTTGACGATGTTGGAGCTTGACTTTCGGTCGCACCCTCCGATGTTGTGGGCGTAAAAGGGCGATTGCACCAACTGCATTGATCTTTGCTCGCACTCTCCATGCCACACCATTTACAAAGCATAAATCTCTCCTCTATGCTCAACTCCAACGAACGAATAGAATCAGGAGTGAAAAGTATTATATCCTCGCATGAGGCATCTATTGGAAAGCGATGGCTCGTATTCGGCAAATCCTTCACATGAAAAGAGAAAAATTTGACTTAGCTTCAATCTATTTCCATTCATTCTATTGCCATTCATTTTCAGCACAGTCATATTATAGGACGATAATGCTGACCTGGCAGAACCGGCAACTAAAACCCGCACACTAAATTCGCCGGCCTTTTGAAAGGACATATTCTAGGTGCGCAACCGCCAAACATATTTGCCCTTTGTGGAAGGTTGTAATTCAGATCGGCGCATTCAGAAGCTATAAATTGCGTGATTAATACATGCAATACGACTAACATGTTGCTGGTCTATGAATTATACTACGAAAAACGATACGAAAGACATTACTTAAATTACATTAATGAAGTTGGTTCCTCAAATCGAAATCGATTGCGTTTCTAACCAATTCAGTGTCTCGCCGCATTACGAAGTTCGCTCGAAAATAATTTTGCGCGATGTAAGCGGAGGCCGATAGGAATTCTATCGAAGCAGTTCAACGATGTTTATGACGATAAAGTATTCTCAAAGGTTCCTACGCCGACTGATTGGTACGGCATGAGAAGGACGAAACAATATGTACGAATAAGCGCGCCTTATTCTTTCGCATTAAGGTAGTTTCGCCTTCAGTGATTTGTTTCCCTGCATAGGTTACGATCAAAAACCGAAAATCATCCTGAGAATCAAGAAATTCTCATATTTTTTTTCAGCATGCAACGACTGATTCGAAAAAATTAAAAGAGATGTACCTGCGCTCAGAGTCTTTCCGGCGAAAACTCGCAAACGCACCTTGCCGTTGGAGGGTACAATATGAAAATGAACTGAGTTTTCTTCTCTGTTCAATTTGGAATGAAACACTGACAGGAGCTTTAAAATGGGTCATTCAATTAAGGCTGATATACGTTCCAGGACGTCTCGGATCGTATTTTCTGCGTTCACGCTAGGCGCGTGCCTGGGGGCAACGCCTCTTCGCGCCGATCAAAAAGCAGAGTCGATACTAAGAGAAACCAAAATCGCGTTTAAAAACGCTCAGACGCTATCAGCGAGTTACCGAAGCTATGTGAAACAAAATGGACAGACTGCGACTTCCAGCGGAACTCTGCAACTCAAAAAACCTGGAATGGGAGCGTTGAAACTCGCCGGACCGGATAAAATCATAATCGCCGCGAATGGGAAAACCGTCTATCAAACGTTGCCTGGCAATCAATACGTCAAGATGTCCGAGGCTCAGGGCGGTCTTCAATCGTTTGCTGCAAGGGGATTGCCGATCGCTCTTTTCTTCGGCGTGATGAAGTCATCACTCGTCGATCTCTCTCTTCCTACTCTCCACCCAACCTATGTCGGAGTGAAGACTATCGACGGCGTGAAGTGCGATGTCGTTCAGATCGT
>JAYVOT010001067.1:0-3043 GCA_043757795.1 Chthonomonadaceae bacterium
ACGATGCTGAATTTGCGGCAAACGCACACGCTTCCGGGCGGCGAGACAGTGACCCTCATCTCGTGGTCTTACGGCAAAAAACATCCTCTTAAACTGCACGATCCCACGACTCCGATCTGGCTGCAGCTTCTTGCGCCTCCCGTTCTGTCGGAACTCAATACCGAAGAAGACAGGCTGGTTGTCTGGTTCAAAATAGATTTTTCCCATGCAAGACAAAGGAAGCGATTTAGGGCGACTAAGTTCGCAGTCGAAATCCGTGACGATCTCGGACAGAGCGTCAACACAACTCTTCAGACCACGAACTCAGCAAGCTTCCCTCGCGCAAATTGGGTCTATACTCCTTTTCAAGTGGAGCCGTTCCCACGCGGGGAGCGCGAACTTATCGTTCGTTTTTCAAATTTCTCAACCGGACAAACTATCGACTTTCGAATCCCTAACCCTGATCAAAGGGCGCCAACGTCTACTCAAGCCCAGGATTTGCCGACCACTGCAAAAAACGGCGACCTTACTGTGAAGTTGGAGTCATTTACATCGGTAAAACCACAATTTATCGTAAATTCTTATTGCGAGAATCGAGGAGAAAAAACGACGAATGCTGACGGAAGCTTGCTCGAGGGGTTTAATGCCGCACCTGGCGAAGATCGGCGGGTGCGACCGAACTTCGCTGCAACCTGGGAAAATGAGCCAAATTGGTCTGGTGCAGTGAACTTTTGGCGAGTGTCGGACGCCGCCGGGAATATCTTCGCAACTGGAAACGCCCTGAGTTCCTTTTTGCCTCCCCGTTTCAAAAACAATTTGAAACTTGAAGCATGGTTTCGAGGTCCGCCTGTAGAGAACGGCTTTGACGGAATGCTCTGGGACGCAGGATTCGTAAATCTCCCTGAAGCAGTCAAAATCGACTCTTCCAATCTTACTTTTAGCAAAGAAGATGTTGGGATAGATCGGATTCAGATTTTCGGGAAATACAATTTTGGCATAGGTCTAAATGAAAGTAATTTTATTTTTACACAGTATCATCTAGTCCGTCTTAGAATCAAACTGAGTCGCCCGGACGATGAAATCTATCTGGAAGCGACAGATGAAATTGGCAGATACATCCGTTCTCCAAAACAGTCAGCGCAAACTCATTGGCTTCTCCCGACGGAAGGAGTGTCAAATGACTACCTCTGGAATATGTCAAAGTACAATGACATTTCTTCCAACCATGACATAATCAAAACAAAGCAGTTTTTTCTGAACGTTCCTTCCGGAGTTAAAAAGGTTAGATTGAAATTCGGGATCGTTCACGCCCGAAAAGTCGAGTTCGTCATCCCGCCGATTCGATAATTCGATTGCGGGGGGCTTTTTGGGGTAGGTATTTTGACGGGTGAGGCGACGGAGGTCAATTTCTGACAAAAATGAGCAAAACAGCTTCTTTCCGGTACATTATTGTTGTCCCACACTACTGTACAGGAGGTTTCAGAAGCTGTCTCACTCAAACACATTATACCAAGCAAACCGCAAAATCCAGTTAGAAGACTGGACCCTGCAGGTCAAAGAGAACTTGGAGGGGTTAAGTCTCCCTCAAGCCCGAGTTCTGGCTCTTTTTGCCCTGGGAATCGCCGTCAAGGAAAGCTGTTCCCTCTCAAAACTGTCCCATTTCCGGGGAGCGGAATTCAAACAGGATGCCAACACCATCAAGCGCCGATTCCGAGAGTTCTACCAGGAAAAAGAGAGAAAACGGGGAGAAAATCGCAAGGAACTGGAAACCTCTCTCTTCTTCAAACCCCTCCTGAAATGGGTTTTATCTCTGTGGCATACGGATCAGGTCGCCCTGGCAATGGATGCAGTGAACTTGAAAGATCGGTTCATCGTCTTGGCGATCTGTGTCGTATGGGGGAACTGTGCGATCCCGGTGACCTGGAAGATCCTCCCCGCCAACGAGAAAGGAGCTTGGAAAGAGCATTGGCTCGACCTATTGAAGCTCATCGCTCCTGCGATCCCCAAAACGATGAAAACCATCGTATGCGCTGACCGGGGCTTGTATGCGCCCTGGCTCTTTGACGTGATCGTCTCTTATGGATGGCATCCTTTTCTCCGAGTGAGCGTGACTTGCACTTTCGATCACGGGAAGGGTAAGAACTTCCAGAAGATGATCGACCTGAGCGAAAAGAACAAAGCGATCTCCTATGTCGGAACCGCCACCCAGACCCGGAAGATCGCGTGTAGTCTTCTGACCTGTTGGAAGCCGAACTGCGAGAAACCCTGGCTCGTTCTCACCGACTTGCCGATTGAGGAAGCGAATGTCTTGTGGTATCGCTACCGGAGTTGGATTGAGCGTTGTTTCAAAGTCATCAAGAGCGCAGGTTGGGATTGGGAAGAGTCTCATATCAAGGACTGTGCACGAATGGAGCGTTTCTGGCTGGTGATCGTTCTCGCCACGATGGCGGTTCTCTCGTTGGGCGCTCCTGCAGAGGAGTCCTCGTTTAACTGTCGAATACTGATCGCAGGCGATTAACGCCTATCAGACAAGTCTCACAGGATGCTGAACACCCGTGTCTCATAGGATACTGAACACTTCTGCTCCATAATAAAGGTGAGAGGAGCGGATATGAGCAAAAAAGCACATCAGCGAGACGGCGACTAGCCATGGTCGAAGCTGTGCGTTCCGGGCAGTCGCCAGAGCGTTCGGCGTCAGTCCTGCTACCGTTGGGCAGTGGGTAGGGCATACAAAAGGCATGCCCTTAGAGCAGGTAAACTGGGAAGATGGAGCGCATACGCCGCATCAAGTTCCAAACAAAACCACTTCTGAAACCGAACAACGGGTTTTGGAGGTCGTTCAGGCGAAGCCGCAGAGCGAGGTTCTTCAGAGCCTCGCGGGGCGGGGCGACGCGCTAAAGCGAGGTCTGAATGAAACTGAAACCGACTCGAAAAACATTGACCCTCTGCTTAGTTGCGTTGTTCGCAGCTACGATTATCGCATTTCCAGTTTGGCGATTGACGATGCTGAATTTGCGGCAAACGCACACGCTTCCGGGCGGCGAGACAGTGACCCTCATCTCGT
>JAYVOT010001068.1:0-38135 GCA_043757795.1 Chthonomonadaceae bacterium
ACCGTCCGTGGTTTAGTTTGGCTTTTACACCAATATTCTACTTCACAAACGATACAAGTCACTCCATCCCTGATTCAAAAATGGCTAAAGTCCAGTGATAAAGGTATTGTGATATAGGAGGGATTGTCACTTCCTATACAGAAATAACAATAATCAATCATTTCAGCGCCTTTCATTTACTATAGCGGGAATCATTTGATCTTCAATTCCGTATTTATGAATACTCCTTTACTTTAAGTACAAAAAAACGCCGAAAATCACTTGCGATTAATAGTCTTGGTTCACACTCCAAGCAAGGGACACCGCATACTCCGATGCACTATAAGAAAGCTCCTATAACTGAAGCTATCATAGATATACAAGTGGCGTTGCCCGAGTCGACGACACTTGAGCTACTTGAAGATTTCCAAAAGAAAATACCAGAGTTTAGTGAAAAACAAAATGTAACCCTTAATAAAATTTTAATGCAACAGGACAATTCGCCAAATGTGGAGCAAATTCACACTGGTTATCAGTTTATCAAGGAGGATAAAAAGAGGATTGTGCAGGTCGCTCAACACGGTTTTGCTTACTTGTGGCTAGCTCCCTATGAAAATTGGGAAGCGTTTTCGACAGAGGCAAAATCCAAGTGGGATATTTATAGGAATCATTTTAATCCAGGTGGCGTCAACCGAATCGCTCTGAGATACATCAATAGAATCGACATTCCTGAAAACAAGATAGATCTGAAGGAATATCTGCATACCGCGCCTGAAATTGCAAAAGGTTTGCCTCAACTCCTAGTCGGTTACTTCATGCAACTGACGTTGCCTATGGAAGAATTCCAGAGCATGGCAACAATCAAGCAAACGATAGTTCCTCCTCCTATCCCTCATGTGACATCGATTTTATTGGACATTGAAACGTACAGAGACGTCGATGCGCCTCAGTCATCGCAAGAAATATGGGAAGCCTTCGAACAGTTGAGGGCAGCCAAAAATAAAGTATTCGAACACACGCTTACAGAAAAGACAAAGGAGTTTATCAAATGAGTTTTCTTTGCCTCGGATATCGTCCACCTCAATCAAAAACTATTCCTGCTGCTAAAAGTGATGCTCATGTCAATAGCATTTTTAGCTCGCTCGATTCAGAATATCCAGGCTACATCGGCAGTCGACTTCCAGCTATCGATGAGAGCGAATTCATCCTGTTCTATACTCAAGCGACATCTCTGAAAAATCCTCCAAGTTCTGTTTTGTGGTTGCGGAAAGCCGGAGAGCGATTGTCTCAAATTTCACAGTTGAAAGAGGATTGGAATGACGAAGGGGCGCTTCCGGTCTCTAAAAATGTGATCATGTTAGTATTCGATTTCATTACCGAGGTCGCTCAACGCGCTACAGGTGTCGAAGAGCTATTCACACCCTCTATTTTTCCGACCATCGAGGGTGGAATCGAGCTTTATTGGAAAACTCTAGAACAACAAAGATCGCTCACGTTTTGTGATGGGACTGAAGCAGTGGAAGAGATGAAGCAACTCTTTGACGCCCATGCCGAGTTTCGGTTGACACCTCTGGAAGAAGCAGAAAAAATCGCTTTAGAGATGCTTCAATCACCCAGATAAAAGGGATCAGGCAACATAGTGTCTCAACCAGGCGAAGGATCGAAAGGATATGTATATCGCAGAGTTGCTTCAGAACACATTGACAAGCATACAGAAAATGTATCTCCTCAGGCATTTAGAGTAAGAGAAAACGAACAAGGACTATCGGTTTTTCGCGCGGATATAGCATCGCCTTACGATGTCATCAATCAACGCTTTCAGACTGCGGTCGAACTCTCTCAAGACGAAGGGTCAAAGAGGCGGCTCAAAGAGGCAGACTTTCTTAGAAATAATCCTGATGTCGAATCGATAATAAAGAATCGAACTTTTTTAGTTGTTGCAATACCAATCGAAGAAATTGAGAAGATGGGGTTTCAATTTGGAGTTCTCGACGAAAATGGGCATCTGAATGTCGAAGGTTCTGTTTCGGAATTTAAGATGAATGCCCCACTACTGGCAAAACATTCGAGATTGTTGTCAGTAGAGGAATGTCTACGCAAGGAATTGATTTCATTTTAGCCGAACGCTTAGAGGAGCATCGATAGAGTTTTTTACATGAGAATTTGGCTGGTTCCGGTCAGGGGACGAAGCTGTCTTCTCGCAAATTGTCGCCTAGCTTTTGTCTCCTCGAAGGGCAAGGAAGATGGTGGAAACAGTCACGGCGAGGAAAAAGGCAGGCAAGTCCGAGATTTTCCAAATAAGGAAGTAGTAATCCCCCCAAAGCATTTTAGCTTTCGGGGGGGGGTGTTTAGGCGCGTCAACAGGGTAAGTGTAGAAAATCCTACCCGCGAAAACTACCGGGTGCGTCAGGTATATAAGCGCCTTTTGTATCCACAGGCTGGGTCGTTGCAGTCAATTTTAATCACTCGATATTTTCCTTTCGAATATTCAGGTTGCAGATAGAAACCTATCGTATGCAAGCCGAAAAAACAAAACATGTTTTCAAACCGACTTCGTTTACAGGTAAAGTTTACTTGTGACAATTCAATGACCTCTTTTGGGAGATGAGCTATGGCGCGATTTACCCGCATTCTCTTATTGTTTGCCATCTTGACATATTATGCAGTCGCCCCGCGCACGGTCGCGGCGCAAAACGAACGCAGCTTCGTATCGGTCCCGAACTATTTTCCTGCGAAACCGGACAATCTGCAACTCGGTCCGACGCATGGCGGCGTCGCGGTAGACCGAGCCGGAAATGTCTACATGAGCACGGACACGGAGCGCGGAATACTTGTCTTCGGAGCGAACGGCAAATATCTGCGATGCTTCGGGCCAACTCAGATACATGGACTTTTTCTGCAACGTGAGAAAGACGGTCTATTTCTCTACGCTGCGAGACCCAACTTTCACGAGGTTCTCAAGATCAAAACGGATGGAACGATCGCCTGGAAAATGGGTTACCCTGAAGCCTCCGGCGTCTATGCCAAAGCAGACGAATTCAACCCCACGAATATGGTCGCCTTGCCGGACGGTACGATTTTCGTAGCGGACGGATACGGCAAGAATTACATTCACAAGTATGATCGCGACCGTAAATACATCAAGTCGTTCGGAGGACCAGGCGGCTCACCGGCTGAGGACGGAAAATTCAACCGATGTCATGGGTTAGCGGTCGATTTGCGGGGCAAAAAACCGATGCTCATCGTTTGCAATCGGGAAAGCGGGCGAGTTGAGCAGTGGGACACGGATGGAAATTTGGTGAAGGTCTTGCTGAGAGATTTGAGAATGCCGGCAACTGCGCACGTTTCCGGAGACTATGTCGCTGTAGGCGAACTGAAGGGGCGCGTCACTATTCTGGGCAAGGACAATCGCATCGTGGCGCAAGTCGGCGACAATCCTAATGAATCTCAGCGCGCCAACTACGGCTTGGATCCCTCTCAATGGACTGAAGGCATTTGCAATTCCGTTCACGGCGTCTCTTTCGACCGAGCGGGCAATCTGGTCGTCGCGGAGTGGAGTCAGTTCGGGAGGATCCTCAAGTTCGCCGTCAAGAAGTGACGGCTAGTGTAAACGATGACGCCCATGATGAGAGGGATAGCACGAATATAAGTCGAGATCGCCGCTCCCAACTCGAATTATCATGTCAATCCTTCAATCATGGACGTCATCGTTCAGACAACCAACTCAGCTACTTCCCGTGACATTGCTAATAATTCTTGCCGCTTCCGCACCAGTAGACGTCGATGCAAAAATGAACAGTCGTTTATGATCTTGCGAACAGCAGTAAGCGTTTTACATCCCCTTGATCCGCCTCCTGCAAAGCCTTTATGTACTCCCGCCTCGTTTCGCTGCTCTCCGCTATCGAGCCTGAACCCCAGGAGAATCGCTTCTGTCCATTACGCTGTAAAAGAAGTTCGGCGGCAAGACGAGCATGGCGACCATTGCCATTTGGAAAGGGATGAATTACAACCAACTCATGGTGAAAACGAACCGCCAAGTCGTCCCAGGCGCTATCCATGTTTTTAATTTGATACAGAGTATTGCCGCAAAGCTGTTCCAGACGCATGGGTATCTGCTCGAATGAGACGCCGATGTTCGTTTGCGCGCGACGAAACTGACCCGCCCAACGCCATGTGAATGAGAACATTTTTTGGTGGAGTTTGCGAAGCGAAACAACCTGCAGAATGTCTTTGTCCGCGCCCTTTGCCCGCTTCGCCCATTGCATCGCTTGAAAAATGTTTCGCGCCTCAAAATCGTTCAGTTCCGCCTGAAGCGTCAGGTTGGGGATGAGTCCTGCAATCGAATCCAGGTCTAATGGAGTGGCTCCATCCGGGGAATCGAAGTTCACTTGCCGACCTCCCAAATCTCGCGACTCAGCGTTCGAATCATCTCCTGAGCCAATTCGCGACGCTCACTCTCCACCTCATCCGGCAATCGACCCTGCGCTTCCAACCGCATGGAATGTTCGACGCGCTGAAGTTGTTCCTCCGCACGAATTTCCGCCTGTCGCATCAAAGTCGCTTCCAGAGAGTCGTTCGGGACGAGCGCGTAAACGAGCGTGCATTCCATCGCCTCTGCCAACTTACGTAGGCTTTTGAGGGCGATGGTTTCCATCTCTTCAGAACGTTCCAATTTCGCGATCGTCGGTTGCGAGACTCCGACTCGTTGAGCCAACTGCAGGGAAGTCATCCCAAGAGCGTCGCGAATCTCTCTAACCCAGCCTTTGCGGGGTCGAGGTGTGCGTACGAACGGCTGAAGCGTTTTCAGCTGTTTGTCCAGTTGTCGTCTGCGTAAAGGATTTGCGGATAGATTTGATCTCATAATATAGCCTTTAGGGTATTGAAATATAATAATATTATACCCTACAAGGTATAATTTCGTGTACATATTTCCTTAAACAGAGACTCCCAAGATTAAAGGACTTGCACAATCATAAGTCGGGAATATCGCTCCTTATTGGGATCGTCAAGTCAATCTCTTAATTATGAGCGTTATGGTTTAAACTGTATGTAACTATTGAGACTACGTGCGTATTTACGCCAGTGTTCTCACGCATTGCCCCTAGTTGTCACAATTGCAAGTGAAATCATATTAAATATTAACTTTTCAAAAAATAGTTGCCAATAAGGCAAAAATAGTTAAAACGACCCTAGTATTTTCTTGCGAAGCAGAGTAGTCTATCTTTATTAGCGGATACGTCGACTTGAACGAGCAACGATTGCAGAAAGCATGGGCAGGCGGGTTTTCAATTTGAATTTCCTCTCACTCTCTCGCTGTTGAACTAACATGGATCAGCAAGCGACACCAGCAACACAACTTATTCAGTTCAATATTGAACTCATTTCAAAGGAGAATTTGCATGAAACACATTACCGCGCTCCTCACTATCGGAATCTTAGCAGTATTTGCCTCTTCGTCAGCGACAGCGCAACTCACATCCTCTTGTACAGCCGCCCTGACGCCGGACAAGCCAATAAATACCAGTATGTTCTATCGATAGTCCCCTATCAGTTCCCAATACAATACATACCGTTTCCAGTACCCATAGAAGGAACCTTTACTGCCAGGTTCAACAATGCACCGCTATCTCCTGCAGTCACCTTCTTTCCGGTCGTGTCAGTGAGTTTGAGTTTTGGCGTACAAGGTTTGTCAATAATTACCCCACCGCTGGTTGTCGTAAATTCTACTCCCGTCACTCTGACACAAGGCACCTTTGCGGTCGTTCCAAATGGCGCTTTTAGCCCTCTTTTTGCGTCGACCCCTCCAGTGGGTTCAGGTTACTTTTTCGCTCAGTGCGGGATAGCAGTATTCGGATCGATTTCAAATACCAATCTTGTGCCGATTCTTGGAGCATCAAGCTCAAAAACCGACGGTCATTCCGTATGGATGATCGGAGGATTGCCTTAAATGATTGAGCCTCAAAGTATTTTTGCCTGAGGGTGAGATTCGCTGAAATGACTGTCGAAAAGTCGCAGTACATTATCCAAATAAGTTTCTTGAATGCAAGTAAACTTAAATTCCGAGGTTGCGCGTTTGATGAAAGACGTGCAACCTCATCTTCCAAAAAGGACACATGGAGATGTCATTGAAGTTAGCCAGGACTATTATTCTATGTATGTTGTTTTGCTCCATCATCACATTTTGTTCGGCTCAAAACAAGTTTGAGGAGTGGATCGCCTCAGACATGCAGTTGAAGAAAACCGTCACGCTTCAAGAATCCAAAATCACAATTGGAGAGGCTCTAGAATCATTCTCTAAACAAACAGGCGTGAAAATATTGATGGACGCCAATAAGGAGGAATCAGGAGTAATACTCTTCGTTCAATTAAAGAACGCTCCACTCTCGAACTGCCTGGAAGCAATAAGTTCTCTTCTTAGCCTACCTGGGTCAAAGTGGCAGTGGGGCAGAAACGGAGATAAAAATCTGTGGACTTATAAACTGTACCCGGCAAATCTTTCTGATCTTAATACTGCGTTAATGTTTCAGGCGCGAATGGTCTTCAAAGACTACATCAACTTTCTTCGAGGCTATGTCGCGCTTTCCCCCGAAGAACAGGACAAACAAAAGAGCCTCTACTCGAAAGCAATGTTGCAGAAAAGCGATGAAATTGCAAATTCCTATCTCGACGCCAGAAAAACGGGCTTGATCAGTAGAATGAAAGTGATGCTCGAATTGCTTGACGACCAGGGAATTGACGCAGTATTGGACGGAGGAGCAGTTACCCTTCCGCTCGCAAAACTCTCTGAAACCCAAAAAGCGTCGATGTTGCAATTCTACGATCAATATCATCTAGAGTTCACGCAAAATGGAGTTCCAGTGTTGCCGCCCTCGCCTGAGCCAACAAGTATGACCATTTACTCAATCCGGAGCCGAGGCTCGAAAAAAGACGTTATGCCCAATATACTGCTTTCGGTTGGAGAATCTGGCGCTTTGACTTGTCTTGGTCCAGGAGTGTCAGGAGGGTTTATCCAGTCTTTAGGGCGAGCTTGGATTCTTCCGGGCGATTTGCAATCGCATCCGCTAGAAGAGACACTCATACCTGATGCTAAAATCGAGAACAAGACAATTGAAGTGAAAGAGCATTCGGCGCAAGACGCAAAGCGTCATAATCCGGTTGACGCTGACTACGAAAGACGCTTAACTGAGACTTCAATTTTGACAAAAATTCCAATCATAGCGGTGCTCAATCAGGAAGTTCGTCAAAGTTATGTAGAACCTGCAAACAAAACAACAGTAAAGAAGTTCCTTGATACAACCGAAGGCAGATCGTCCATAAAAATCCACAAATGGCGAAAAGGAATACTTTTGATTTCAACCCCGGATTGGATGATGTCCCAGGACAGCATTATTCCTGTGAATCTCATGAAAAAAATGCAAACCCTACTCTACAGACCCTCTAAAGAAGGCTTGTTGAAAGAAGTTTGCAGCCAGTTCGTTACTCTCAGCCCGCCGCAGTGGCAGGGATTGGTTGAGAAATTTCCACAATTCAGCATAGTCTTTAGAAACCGGAGTTTCTTTCGATTCGCCTCGAACTACCCTGATTTATTTCGGAGTACAGGACTCATCCTCAATCAAGATATCATCCAGGCGATCCTGTCTTGCTTGCCGGAATCTAATAGGAAGACGCTTGACAACGCGCGTAAAGTCCGTTGGAGAACAGTCAACGCAGGAACGAAAGAAGAAGATTTCCCTGTCTTTGCCTTTGAAGTTTTGGACAGCAAGGGGGCATGGAAAGAACTCGTTTCATCCGCTTATCTCTCCGTTATGGATGGAAGCGATTATTCCCCGCAATAAACATTACGAGCCTCCTCATTCCAAGAAGCGCTGGCTCCCAAATAAAGTGATTTCAACCGGAAGAAACCAAACGAAAACGCCCCCCGCCAAAACTTGGCGGGGGGCGTCTCTGCAAATCCAACTCAACTACTTACCGTGACATTGCTTGTACTTCTTACCGCTTCCGCACCAGCAGGCGTCGTTTCTGCCGCCCTTCCAGTCTGCAGGAGCCTCCGTATCTTTCTTCTTGCCGCCGCCTGAGCTTGGAGGCGCGGGCGTCGCCATGCCGTTCATGCTGAGGATGCGGGGCTGTTCCATCTGCGGCAGGTCGGTGAAGCGCGGGAGACCTTCCGGCAAAGAGGTGTCGATCTGCAGATTCTCTTCAGGCAACTGAATTTGAACGTGGTAGATGCCCTTGACGATGTCGTCCTGAATCGACTGTTGCATCCGCTCGAACTCCTCGAACGCCTCTTTTTGATAGATCAGCAAGGGGTCCTTCTGCTCATAACCGCGCAGTCCGATGCCCTCTCGCAGGTAGTCCATGTTCGCGAGGTGCTCCATCCATCGGGAGTTGACCGCTCGAAGCGCCATCCAGCGCTCCAGTTCGCGCATCGTTTCGCTGCCCTGAAGCTCATTGAAATGCTCTTCTCGAGCTTGATAGACGTTCACACAATGACTGTGCAGGAACTCGACCAGTTGCGAATGGGTTTTCCCGTGCAGGTCTTCCTCGACGACTGCCGGGGTGAGCGCGAAGAATTCGTCCATCTCCGCGTACAACTCAGCGAGATTCCACTCCGAGGAGGGAATCCCTTCCGGGGCGTGAAGCGCAACGCTGCTCGTGATGTTCTGTTCGACATAGATCAAGATCGTGTCGTGGAGATTCACGCCCTCCAGAATTCGGCGGCGTTCCCGATAGATCAGCTCGCGCTGTCGGTTCATCACGTCGTCGTAGTTCAAAACGTGTTTGCGCGACTCGAAATAGTGTCCTTCAACCTTCTTTTGCGCGTTCTGAATCATGCCTGAGAGGAAAGGAGTGTCCATCGAAAGGTTCACTTCCCACGTCTTGAGGAGGGGGTGGTTCGCTCTGTCTCCGAATAGTCTCCAAAGTTCATCTTCCAGCGAGACGAAGAACCGGCTCTCTCCGGGGTCGCCCTGTCGTCCGGCGCGTCCTCGCAACTGATTGTCAATTCGTCGGCTCTCGTGTCGCTCCGTACCCAGAATGTAGAGTCCGCCCAGCTTGATGACTTCTTGTCCTGCTTTTTTATGCTCTTCGTCCGTCAGCGCTCCGGTTGTCACTGCATCGAGCACTCCCGGTCTTCCGTAGCGTCGGTAACCTCTGTCATCGCCGCTTACTGCCAGCGAACCTGACTCTTCGTCGTCATCCTCGTCTCGGGCGGTCTCCGTAAACTTCGCAATTTCTCGCATCGATTTTTCGCTGCCGTCAACGGAGGGAAGTTCCTGATTGATGTGCTTGCCGCCGAGCAGAATATCGACGCCTCGCCCCGCCATGTTGGTGGCGATCGTGATGGCGCCTTTTCGTCCTGCTTCCGCGATAATGACCGCTTCCTGTTCGTGATATTTCGCGTTCAGGATGTTATGTCCGATGCCGTGTTGAAGAGCGTCTTCCAGCCTCTCAAGTCCGTCATTGTTGATCTCGAAGATTCGCGCGATCTCGGCTTTGTTCTCCGGCGATAGCGGGTCATCACTGAGTCCCAACTCTTTCAAAATCGGTCGGAGGACGCCCATCGTCAGCGGATTCATTCGCTTGTTGACGATTTTGCCGTTCTCTTCCATGTCCATCGTCCAGGGTTCGGAGGACATATTCAATCCGGCGGTCCACTGATTACGCTTATCCGCCGGGAACGATTTATCGCCTTCGAGCTTCATTCTCGCGACTTCCGTCATCACGAGCGTTCGCAGGCTCTGCGGGGTCATTCTTGCGGACACTCGTTCGCTCATCTCGATAGAGCGAGTACCGACGAGAAGAGGTTGCTTTTTACAGTAAATTCGTAGAATCTCCGCAACAATCCCTCGAAGTTTGTGCTCTTCGGCTTTGTAGATGATGTCGGAGCCGTCTTTGCGCTGAATAGGTTTGTTGGTGGGAACCTGAACGACATCGAGGGCGTAGATTTTTCGGAACTCGTCTTCTTCCGTTTTTGCGGTTCCCGTCATTCCTCCGAGCTTCGCATAGAGGCGGAAATAGTTCTGAAAGGTGATCGTCGCAAGCGTCTGACTCTCGTTCTTGACCTCGACATGCTCTTTCGCTTCGATCGCCTGATGCAGTCCGTCGCTGTAACGCCGTCCGAACATAAGACGCCCGGTGTTCTCATCGACGATGATGATCTCCGGCCCCTCGCCGTTGTCTTTCACCACGTAGTCGATGTCTTTTCGGAAGACGCCGTGCGCTTTCAAGCTCGCCTGAAGGTAGTGCATCATCTCATGATTGTCGGAGAGGTTCTCGACATCCAGCTCTTTTTCAACCCTTGTCACTCCGGCATCCGTAATCGTCGCAGTTTTGGACTTCTCATCCACCACGTAGTGGATATGAGATTTATGTTTGTCGGCTTCCGGATTGTCTTTGTCTTTTTTCGGGTCATCGATCCCTTTTTTCAGTTTGGAGGTGATCTTGTCAATGATATTGTAGCGTTCGGTGGACTGCTCCACCATTCCTGAAATAATCAATGGGGTTCGCGCTTCATCGATCAGAATGGAGTCCACTTCGTCGACGATGGCGAAATGAAGTTCTCGTTGAACAAGCTCGTCTTTGCTGAACGCCATATTGTCGCGCAGATAGTCAAAGCCGTACTCATTGTTCGTTCCGTAGGTGATGTCGCAGGCGTAAGCCTCTTTGCGGGAGACAGGTCGCGCCGAGTCGTATCGAGATTCTTCACCTATGAAGTCCGGATCATAAATATAGCTTCCGCCCTCATCGCCGGTTTCCGGCGATTGCCCTTGAATGATGCCGACGCTCATGCCGAGCAGGTGATAGATCGGTCCGTTCCAGACGGCGTCTCTTTTGGACAAATAGTCGTTGGCAGTAACGAGGTGGGAGCCTTTTCCCATGAGCGCGTTGAGGTATAAGGGGGCGGTCGCGACGAGGGTTTTGCCTTCTCCTGTTCTCATCTCCGCGATTCTGCCGTCGTGCAGCACCATTCCGCCGATCATCTGCACGTCGTAGTGTCGAAGTCGAATCGTTCGTTTGGAGGCTTCGCGAACCATCGCGAAGGCTTCCGGCAAAACCTGATCCAGGACGGTGTCGAAAATTTCTCGGTCGGCCTCTCGCTTTTTCTGGTCGATGAGAGTCGCCCAGCCTGGCTCCGCCGCCTCGCGTCTTTTTTTATAGGCGGCTTGCACCCGCAGTTTGAGGTCTTCGGTTTTAGCGCGAAGCTCCTCGTCCGTGAGTTTCTCCATGGCGGCTTCGTAGGTATTGATTTTTGCGGAGACGACCTTGTATTTCTCTATTTCGCGAGCATTGGCGTCAAAAAACTTTTTGATAAAATCTGGCAGAGCAACCATGATGGACGTATACCTCAGTAAAAATCGGCGTCGCTTCAGGGGCGCGAGGCGATTGGATTGGACAATGATTTGGGAAAATTAGCTAGGTTGGACGATAGTCGATCAATGCAACCAAACCAGTATACCCTTAGACTTCCCTTCTGCCTATACGTTTTAAAGTATGCATTGGGTTCCTACTAAAAAGGTTGTCGGCGCTTTGGGAGAGAATCCGCAATTGGGGGCAAAATGCGGACCTCCTCAAAATGAGCGTTGCGAAAACAGGGTAAAATGAAACACGTTCTTCAATTTCGTTAGCGTCTCTTCCTGGACTATGTTCTTCTTCTCGAGCCGAGTCCGAGAGCCGATAAGTTTTTACTTGTCCCTTTCACTGACTTGAATGGAAGTCAATTGCCGATACCCGATCGTCTCGACATAAAGTATCTGTGATGAATCTGGAAAATGGAATCGTATTTATCCGGAATATCCCGCCAATAAATCGTATTGAACAGAAATTTTGACGCATGAAAGGATGACAATGAAGCTCCCACCGAATTGCAAACTTTTGATGATCGGAGACTCGATCACGGATGCGGGGCGGGAACGACCTGCCGGCGAAGGGCTATTCGACGCGCTTGGCAAGGGCTACGTCGCACAAGTGAACGCCTTGCTCGGAGTCGCTCACCCGGAGCTGGGGATACGAGTCGTGAATATGGGAAATAGCGGCAATACCGTTCGGGACTTGAAGCACAGGTGGCACGCCGACGTGGTCGCGCACAAGCCGGATTGGCTCTCCATCTGCATCGGCGTCAACGACGTGTGGCGGCAGTATGATCTGCCCTGGCAAAAGGAGTTGCACGTCTATCCGAAAGAGTACGAAGAGACTTTGGAGGCGCTCGTCGTCGAAACCTTGCCGCTCGTCAAGGGCATGATCCTGATGACTCCCTTCTACATTGAGCCGAACAAGAGCGACGCGATGCGGGCGACAATGGACGAGTACGGCGAGATCGTTCGGAAGCTGGCTGTAAAGCATGGAACCCTCTTCGTCGATACGCAAGCGGCGTTCGACGAAGTTTTGAAGACGTTTTACCCGGCGACTCTCAGTTGGGATCGCGTGCATCCCAACCCCATCGGAACGATGGTCATCGCACGCGCTTTTTTGAAGACGATAGAGTTTGAATGGTAGCTGACAATCGCACTACGCGAAGAATGGAACGACATGACTGTGACTGAAGCGCAGGTTCGGGAGGCTTTGAAAGCGGTTCAAGACCCCGACCTGCATAAAGATATCGTAACTCTGGGGTTCGTGAAAGACGTTTTGATCGAAGGAGGATTCGTCTCCTTCAAGATCGAATTGACGACGCCCGCCTGTCCGGTGAAAGACTTGTTGAAAAATCAAGCGCACGATGCGGTGACGGCGCTCCCTGGAGTCGAGCGCGTCGAAATCGAAATGACCGCTCGCGTGCAGGGGCGAACCGGACCTGCAGAGGAGATGTTGCCGGGAGTTCGGCATGTCATCGCGATCGCAAGCGGAAAGGGGGGCGTCGGCAAAAGCACACTCTCCGTTAATCTCGCAGTCGCCCTCGCGCAGACGGGCGCAAAAGTCGCGCTTTTGGATGCGGACATTTACGGACCTACGATTCCGCTGATGATGGGAAACAAGCAACGCCCGCTGATGACTCAGACTGAAACGGGAACGAAGATCGTCCCGTTATTGGCGCACGGCGTTCTGACGATGTCGCTCGGATCCCTGCTCGAACCGGATAAAGCGGTCGCCTGGCGGGGACCAATGGTGGCAGGCGCCGTCCGACAACTCCTCGGCGACGTGCTATGGGGCGAACAAGACTACCTCCTTGTGGATCTTCCTCCCGGCACGGGCGACGCCCCGATGTCGCTCGCGCAACTCGTCCCTCTTTCCGGCGTCGTCATCGTGATGACCCCCCAACAGGTAGCGCAGGAGATCGCAAACAAGTCGATTTTGATGTTTCGAATGTTGGAGCAGACTCAGAAAAAATCGATCCCGATTCTGGGGATCGTCGAGAATATGAGCGGCTCGATTTTCGGAACAGGCGGCGGGGAGAGCGCGGCTGAGCGCCTGAAAGTCCCGTTCTTGGGGCGTATTCCCCTCGATTCTACGATTTGCGAGGGCGGCGACGCCGGACAACCTGTGACTGTGAGCGACAAAGAGGGCGACTCCGCGAAACGCTTCCGGGAGATCGCCTCCCAACTCGCCGCTCAACTGAGCATCTTGCGCTATGAGGAGCAGGAGGGATAGGCGGTTTCCCTCATCCCCTAGTCCCTCCTGCCGAAGCTTCGGGAGGAGGGACGAGATTGCATATCGGGAGTATTTTCAAGGCGCGCCGGGCGCTTATATAGTCGGGTTTTTGCCCCAACGTCAACAACGGCGGGCGCGCCAAACGCCCCTACTCTTTTCGCCACACGCCCCACACGTTCTCTTCCTCCCACTCCTCGTCAAGCTCTTGCCCGGCGACGCGAAACGCAAGAGTCATCACGCCGTAGTGTCCGCTCTCATGCCAGAGCATGTGTTGCAGGAAGAAAGCCGGGTGGTCATAGGGACCTGCTTGCGTCGCTCCCGAATCGATCAGTTCCCGCACCACGTCGCCGACTGCTTTGCCGCTCAAGGTGAGTTGCTTTTTGATCTCATTTAAGTCCGTGATCGCCGTCCAATCGTCCCCGTCATTTGTATATGTTGCTCCCAGAGGCTCGACGCTCTTCGCGGAAACTTCCTTGAGCCAGCCATAGCGACACTGGTGAATGTGGCAAAGATACTCGCTAATCGTTGAGCCGTCGGGCGCCGCCTTGAAACCCTTCTCTGCTTCGCCGACCCTTTTGCAAAGATTTCCCAATATGCGAACATGCCGATCCCACGACTCCAAAAACGCCTCCATCGCAACCCGCAAACTGTTGGAACTCTCTATTCCGCTCATTGCTGTCTCCTTCCGGAAATTGAAACATCCTAAAATGTCATTATATGCCTTGCGCTCGCAACTCGTCCTGCTGCTTGCATCCGACCCCGTGACAAATTAGACAGGTTTACCGGTTTATCCTTCCTGTTCAGGACGATTAGCTTTTGGAAAAACGCCTCTCGATCTCATCGAAAAGGCTAAAACAACGCCAAAAAAAGCGCTCGATTGCGGCGCTTTTTTTGACATTCGCTATCCTTTGTAAACAGGATTCCCAGAGATAAATTCCCGCTCTCGGCGGCGTATCACTGTCAGCGCTTCGCACAGGAGGGAGGCTTCCGGATCGTTTGCGATGCACAGACAGCGCGAAGCGCTACAGTATCAGAGTTTTAACACCCTGGGAATTTGATTGCCGCATATTTCAGCCGCCTCTCATGCAATCCGGGTTCAAAGCGCCGGACTACGTGAATTTTGCCAGTATAATTGAGTCTATTATTTTGGAGCGTTGCCTTAGCCCACAAAAGCCTGCTCACATCGACTTCCCGAAGTAGACGACCAGGCAATCTCGTTCGTATTAACTGTATTCTACTAACGCAGGAGTGACATATGAGCCATATTTGGTTGATCACGGGATGTTCGTCAGGGTTCGGATATGAGTTAGCTTTAAAGGCGGCGGAGGCGGGAGATAAGGTGATAGCGACCGCTCGCAACATCGAATCGCTAAACGAACTTGCCGAATTGCACCCGGACAGTCTAACCGCGATGACATTAGATGTGACGAATCCGGAGCAGGTGAAAAAGGTTGTTTCAGAGGCCGCAGAAATATACCGTGGTATCGATGTTGTCGTGAATAACGCGGGTTACGGGCTAATCGGGGCGCTTGAGGAGTATGACGAGGCACAGATAGTACGCAGTTTTGAAACTAATTTCTTCGGAACCTTGCGCGTGATGCGAGCCGTTCTCCCGATCTTCAGGGAACAAAAAAGCGGACATTTCATCAACATGTCCGCTATCGCAGGCTTCGAAAATCATCCCGGTTTCAGCGTCTACGGAGGCGCAAAGGCGGCTCTCGACTCCGCATCAGATGCCTTGAAAGAGGAAGTCGCGCCATTGGGAATTAAGGTCACCGTCGTCGTGCCGGGTCCCTTTCGCACAGACTTCATTTCACGGTCGCTTGATAAAACTGAGGTCAAGCTACCGGACTACACCAGAACAAGCGGCAAGTTCCAAAAAATATTGGAGTCGATAGACGGCAAGCAACAGGGCGATCCCGAAAAAGCGGCGGAGATCATCGTGCGAATGGTGAAGGACGGCAAGGCTCCCTCTCGGCTTTTCCTCGGAAAATATGCGATGGACAAAGCGCGAAACAAGATGAGGGCGATAGAAAGAGACTTGCAGGAGTGGGAGGCGGAATCGTTGAGCGCGGATTTCGCGCTCTGATATCTCGCGGGGCTACGCCTCATGTAGACAGATATAGCGAATTTTTGCCGACTGTCACTAGCGAGAGCCGGGCAATAAATTACCCGGATATCTGGCGTTTTGTCTCCGTGCAACAAATTACACGGCTCGAAGGCGTTCCGCATAGCGTCCTTCGGCCGCGATGCAAGCGCCTCCGGCGCTCCCGTGTCCGAAGGACGCCCATTGACTGGACGAGGGTTTTCAATCCCCGTCTCAATAGCGCTCCGCCAATTGTCTCGTCTTCACAGACTTGAACGTTGCATTACTCTCGGCTCTCGGCTTGCAACTTTGCGGCGGCGCCCGGGTCACCGATATGCATCGTATCGTAGGCTTGTTGGGAGGTATTGAAGGGGCCGACTCCCGTGTGCCCATGCCAATCCCCCTGCGTGAGCATCGGGTTGACGATCCCTTCCTCGCCCTCTCTCTTTGCGATCCACGCCTCCATCTTTCCTCTTAGCAGGGCGACTACTTCCGGTTGCGACGCCGCCAAATTGCTGTTCTCCGCCGGGTCCTCAATCAAATTGTAGAGTTCGACCTCCGGCTTGAAGTGGAAATCCGGCTCAAGCGCGACAATCAGTTTCCAATGAGGAGTGCGCCAGCCGTGCTTTCGCATCCAGGTGCATTCGGTAATGTAGAATTCGCTTTCATGCGAAGCGACTTCGCCGTTTGCCAACGGAATCAGGCTAACGCCCTCGAACTTCTCAGCGCACTCGATTCCGGCAAGCTCAAGCAAGGTGGGAACAAGGTCTTTGTGTTGCGAAAAACCAGACACTCGTTTGCCGGCGGGAACTTTGCCGGGATAGCGAATGATGAGCGGGACATGAAGCGTGTTGTCATAAATCCCATGATGATCGAACCAGCAATCGTGGTCGTAAAGAGTTTCCCCGTGATCCCCGTTCAAAACCACAATAGTCTCATCGAGAATTCCGTGCGTTTCGAGAGCGGTGAATATACGCTGAATGCATGCGTCCATATAGGCGATAGCGCCGTCGTATTGCGCGATCACATAGTCTTTGTCGCTAATTCCGGGCGGCATCCAACTTGCGAAAAAATCGCGAAAGGGCTTGAAACTCATCACCGGTTCCATGCTTTTGTTGGCGGGATCGCTCTCGTTTCCGTGATAAAACATTCGTTCGTAAGGTGCGGGGGGCAGATAGGGCGCATGCGGATCCATGTGGCGCAAGAAGAGAAAGAAAGGCGCTTCGCCTGCGGCAAGCCTGTCCAATTCCGGCAACGCCGTTTCGTTCAAGCTCTCCGCCTTCGGGCTTCTGCCCTCGTTCCAGCTTCCCCAACTTGGATAGTCCAGGTACTTGTCGAAGCCGCGCGAACTCGGATTGCCCGTGAATCCGACGCACGTCGTGGCGTATCCCGCCTCTCGCAAAATCTCCGGGAGCGTTTTGACCTCCGCCCTCAACGGACCCTGATGCCGGAGCGCCACTACGTGCGTCCCGAAAGCGTCCCGACCCGTCAACATGGAGGCGTAGGCGCTAGTCGTGGGGATGTGAGGGCTGAAATTCCGTTCAAATAGGGTTCCAGTTTTCGCGAATCGATCAATATGCGGCGTCGTTTGCCGATGATAACCGTAGCAAGACATGTGGTCTGCAAGCAAGCTGTCTATTCCGAACAGCACGATATTGGGTCTCTTATCTGACATGCGTCAGTGTTCCTCCTAAAAGTGGGTTCGCCTTTCGGCATTAGGGAGACAATTCGCCCTGCTCAATCAAAAATCCTGTATTGCCCGAATCATCCTTGATTTGACGTTGTCGGCAACTCATCCCGCTCTCAAGGCGCATATCCCGAAGTCCTGCTTCGAATCCTGATTAACTCCTACCTGCTCTACTAGTCCGGAATTTTTGAATCATTCTAATACACGGAATTTCAGTCAGGAGACACTGAATTAAATCCAACAAGCGCATGTTGGCAGTCGTGGGAACTGCGCCGGAGCGTCCATTCGATCCAGTATATCCTGTCTAAATTTAGGAGTTTATGTTCTTTATAAGGCAGTGGGTTAGAAACCTGTTTTTGGCGCATCTTCTTATCTGGGAGGTTCTATTATTCGGAGGAAAGAGTCATCCATAACAGCGCGTGCTATTTTATTTTGAAAACGTTTGTCGTCTGGCTTGTCATCTTCTTCTCTTTTGTTTACCAATACAAATACTACTTTATACTGGCATTGAGTATGATTACCCACTATGTAAAATCTGTGCCGTCCACGCCTGTATTTTTTGACGTTGCTAATTTTTAAGGAAGACCAGTCACTAACGGTTTTGAGCTTTGAGCCTAATGCTTTCCCTTCTTCAACGGTATCTTCATCTGCCAGTCGTGCTATGTCTAGCACTAGGTTAGACTGTCCAAGTCTGCAAATTTCTACGATGCTCTTATTCGCAGTGGGGTTACTTAGTAGTTGGCACACGAATGACACCTTCCTCTGATAGGGAATTTTCAATTAACAATTGGAAGTCATGTGAAGACTCAAGTTCAGCATCTTCGAAATCGTCAATATTGATACGGCGAATATTGAATTGAGCCATTTTTCGTAGGAACGAAAGAGCGCCTGATATTTGACCGTAAGACAAAGTAGGTAATTCGGTCTTGATTTGGTCGTAGCCAATATATTCGTCAAGTATTTCAACGAATTTGTACAAGAAAACGGGTTGATTGTCACTCCCTAAAATATATGGTAAACACCCTGTTTGCGGATTAATTACTATATCTCCTCCACAATCCTCACTCATATGCGTATAAAACGATATTATATTAGCAGTCGCAAAATGAGTGTTAAATGAATCAATTTTTTGTGAATCAAGAACAGTTGTAACCGCCTTGCTGATAACTCCTAAATCAATAAATCTAGGCGCTTTAAAAGTGGTAATTTGTTCATACTGATAGGGTGGTTCGTTTTGCAACGGATTCATTTTTGCGATGCTTTCAAATGTTCGTGCGCTTCTGGCGTAAGCAAGTCCTCTGGTGATTTGATCACGCCGAATAATGCTTCGTATTGACTTAAAGCGTCATTCAAACTCTTGGCAAGCCTTTTAACATGTCCTGGGGTCATGTATACTCGCACCAATCCCTGAGCCACTGCTGGAGTTTCAGGATTCATCAGCCCATAGCGAACAACTATTTCATCCGATGATATTGCTATACTATTAACATTAGCATAAATAGACGGTTCGGTTGGTGTTGGTGTAATTTTTGTTTCGGTTAAAGAAAGACGGGCATCAGGTTGATCACTCATGACACACTCCAAATAGAATACATTAAGTATTGGATTGACTACTTTATATCTTGAGATACACACAAATCATGCCAATCTACCTCATAAATTATGACACAACAATTGTATATCTTCATATACGATTGAAAGCAGGACTCAACCCAACAATGAATAGGGAGGTCAATTGACCTCCCTATTCATTGTTGGGTTGAGTCCTGCTTTCAATCGTATATGAAGATATACAATTGTTGTGTCATAATTTATGAGGTAGATTGGCATGATTTGTGTGTATCTCAAGATATAAAGTAGTCAATCCAATACTTAATGTATTCTATTTGGAGTGTGTCATGAGTGATCAACCTGATGCCCGTCTTTCTTTAACCGAAACAAAAATTACACCAACACCAACCGAACCGTCTATTTATGCTAATGTTAATAGTATAGCAATATCATCGGATGAAATAGTTGTTCGCTATGGGCTGATGAATCCTGAAACTCCAGCAGTGGCTCAGGGATTGGTGCGAGTATACATGACCCCAGGACATGTTAAAAGGCTTGCCAAGAGTTTGAATGACGCTTTAAGTCAATACGAAGCATTATTCGGCGTGATCAAATCACCAGAGGACTTGCTTACGCCAGAAGCGCACGAACATTTGAAAGCATCGCAAAAATGAATCCGTTGCAAAACGAACCACCCTATCAGTATGAACAAATTACCACTTTTAAAGCGCCTAGATTTATTGATTTAGGAGTTATCAGCAAGGCGGTTACAACTGTTCTTGATTCACAAAAAATTGATTCATTTAACACTCATTTTGCGACTGCTAATATAATATCGTTTTATACGCATATGAGTGAGGATTGTGGAGGAGATATAGTAATTAATCCGCAAACAGGGTGTTTACCATATATTTTAGGGAGTGACAATCAACCCGTTTTCTTGTACAAATTCGTTGAAATACTTGACGAATATATTGGCTACGACCAAATCAAGACCGAATTACCTACTTTGTCTTACGGTCAAATATCAGGCGCTCTTTCGTTCCTACGAAAAATGGCTCAATTCAATATTCGCCGTATCAATATTGACGATTTCGAAGATGCTGAACTTGAGTCTTCACATGACTTCCAATTGTTAATTGAAAATTCCCTATCAGAGGAAGGTGTCATTCGTGTGCCAACTACTAAGTAACCCCACTGCGAATAAGAGCATCGTAGAAATTTGCAGACTTGGACAGTCTAACCTAGTGCTAGACATAGCACGACTGGCAGATGAAGATACCGTTGAAGAAGGGAAAGCATTAGGCTCAAAGCTCAAAACCGTTAGTGACTGGTCTTCCTTAAAAATTAGCAACGTCAAAAAATACAGGCGTGGACGGCACAGATTTTACATAGTGGGTAATCATACTCAATGCCAGTATAAAGTAGTATTTGTATTGGTAAACAAAAGAGAAGAAGATGACAAGCCAGACGACAAACGTTTTCAAAATAAAATAGCACGCGCTGTTATGGATGACTCTTTCCTCCGAATAATAGAACCTCCCAGATAAGAAGATGCGCCAAAAACAGGTTTCTAACCCACTGCCTTATAAAGAACATAAACTCCTAAATTTAGACAGGATATACTGGATCGAATGGACGCTCCGGCGCAGTTCCCACGACTGCCAACATGCGCTTGTTGGATTTAATTCAGTGTCTCCTGACTGAAATTCCGTGTATTAGAATGATTCAAAAATTCCGGACTAGTAGAGCAGGTAGGAGTTAATCAGGATTCGAAGCAGGACTTCGGGATATGCGCCTTGAGAGCGGGATGAGTTGCCGACAACGTCAAATCAAGGATGATTCGGGCAATACAGGATTTTTGATTGAGCAGGGCGAATTGTCTCCCTAATGCCGAAAGGCGAACCCACTTTTAGGAGGAACACTGACGCATGTCAGATAAGAGACCCAATATCGTGCTGTTCGGAATAGACAGCTTGCTTGCAGACCACATGTCTTGCTACGGTTATCATCGGCAAACGACGCCGCATATTGATCGATTCGCGAAAACTGGAACCCTATTTGAACGGAATTTCAGCCCTCACATCCCCACGACTAGCGCCTACGCCTCCATGTTGACGGGTCGGGACGCTTTCGGGACGCACGTAGTGGCGCTCCGGCATCAGGGTCCGTTGAGGGCGGAGGTCAAAACGCTCCCGGAGATTTTGCGAGAGGCGGGATACGCCACGACGTGCGTCGGATTCACGGGCAATCCGAGTTCGCGCGGCTTCGACAAGTACCTGGACTATCCAAGTTGGGGAAGCTGGAACGAGGGCAGAAGCCCGAAGGCGGAGAGCTTGAACGAAACGGCGTTGCCGGAATTGGACAGGCTTGCCGCAGGCGAAGCGCCTTTCTTTCTCTTCTTGCGCCACATGGATCCGCATGCGCCCTATCTGCCCCCCGCACCTTACGAACGAATGTTTTATCACGGAAACGAGAGCGATCCCGCCAACAAAAGCATGGAACCGGTGATGAGTTTCAAGCCCTTTCGCGATTTTTTCGCAAGTTGGATGCCGCCCGGAATTAGCGACAAAGACTATGTGATCGCGCAATACGACGGCGCTATCGCCTATATGGACGCATGCATTCAGCGTATATTCACCGCTCTCGAAACGCACGGAATTCTCGATGAGACTATTGTGGTTTTGAACGGGGATCACGGGGAAACTCTTTACGACCACGATTGCTGGTTCGATCATCATGGGATTTATGACAACACGCTTCATGTCCCGCTCATCATTCGCTATCCCGGCAAAGTTCCCGCCGGCAAACGAGTGTCTGGTTTTTCGCAACACAAAGACCTTGTTCCCACCTTGCTTGAGCTTGCCGGAATCGAGTGCGCTGAGAAGTTCGAGGGCGTTAGCCTGATTCCGTTGGCAAACGGCGAAGTCGCTTCGCATGAAAGCGAATTCTACATTACCGAATGCACCTGGATGCGAAAGCACGGCTGGCGCACTCCTCATTGGAAACTGATTGTCGCGCTTGAGCCGGATTTCCACTTCAAGCCGGAGGTCGAACTCTACAATTTGATTGAGGACCCGGCGGAGAACAGCAATTTGGCGGCGTCGCAACCGGAAGTAGTCGCCCTGCTAAGAGGAAAGATGGAGGCGTGGATCGCAAAGAGAGAGGGCGAGGAAGGGATCGTCAACCCGATGCTCACGCAGGGGGATTGGCATGGGCACACGGGAGTCGGCCCCTTCAATACCTCCCAACAAGCCTACGATACGATGCATATCGGTGACCCGGGCGCCGCCGCAAAGTTGCAAGCCGAGAGCCGAGAGTAATGCAACGTTCAAGTCTGTGAAGACGAGACAATTGGCGGAGCGCTATTGAGACGGGGATTGAAAACCCTCGTCCAGTCAATGGGCGTCCTTCGGACACGGGAGCGCCGGAGGCGCTTGCATCGCGGCCGAAGGACGCTATGCGGAACGCCTTCGAGCCGTGTAATTTGTTGCACGGAGACAAAACGCCAGATATCCGGGTAATTTATTGCCCGGCTCTCGCTAGTGACAGTCGGCAAAAATTCGCTATATCTGTCTACATGAGGCGTAGCCCCGCGAGATATCAGAGCGCGAAATCCGCGCTCAACGATTCCGCCTCCCACTCCTGCAAGTCTCTTTCTATCGCCCTCATCTTGTTTCGCGCTTTGTCCATCGCATATTTTCCGAGGAAAAGCCGAGAGGGAGCCTTGCCGTCCTTCACCATTCGCACGATGATCTCCGCCGCTTTTTCGGGATCGCCCTGTTGCTTGCCGTCTATCGACTCCAATATTTTTTGGAACTTGCCGCTTGTTCTGGTGTAGTCCGGTAGCTTGACCTCAGTTTTATCAAGCGACCGTGAAATGAAGTCTGTGCGAAAGGGACCCGGCACGACGACGGTGACCTTAATTCCCAATGGCGCGACTTCCTCTTTCAAGGCATCTGATGCGGAGTCGAGAGCCGCCTTTGCGCCTCCGTAGACGCTGAAACCGGGATGATTTTCGAAGCCTGCGATAGCGGACATGTTGATGAAATGTCCGCTTTTTTGTTCCCTGAAGATCGGGAGAACGGCTCGCATCACGCGCAAGGTTCCGAAGAAATTAGTTTCAAAACTGCGTACTATCTGTGCCTCGTCATACTCCTCAAGCGCCCCGATTAGCCCGTAACCCGCGTTATTCACGACAACATCGATACCACGGTATATTTCTGCGGCCTCTGAAACAACCTTTTTCACCTGCTCCGGATTCGTCACATCTAATGTCATCGCGGTTAGACTGTCCGGGTGCAATTCGGCAAGTTCGTTTAGCGATTCGATGTTGCGAGCGGTCGCTATCACCTTATCTCCCGCCTCCGCCGCCTTTAAAGCTAACTCATATCCGAACCCTGACGAACATCCCGTGATCAACCAAATATGGCTCATATGTCACTCCTGCGTTAGTAGAATACAGTTAATACGAACGAGATTGCCTGGTCGTCTACTTCGGGAAGTCGATGTGAGCAGGCTTTTGTGGGCTAAGGCAACGCTCCAAAATAATAGACTCAATTATACTGGCAAAATTCACGTAGTCCGGCGCTTTGAACCCGGATTGCATGAGAGGCGGCTGAAATATGCGGCAATCAAATTCCCAGGGTGTTAAAACTCTGATACTGTAGCGCTTCGCGCTGTCTGTGCATCGCAAACGATCCGGAAGCCTCCCTCCTGTGCGAAGCGCTGACAGTGATACGCCGCCGAGAGCGGGAATTTATCTCTGGGAATCCTGTTTACAAAGGATAGCGAATGTCAAAAAAAGCGCCGCAATCGAGCGCTTTTTTTGGCGTTGTTTTAGCCTTTTCGATGAGATCGAGAGGCGTTTTTCCAAAAGCTAATCGTCCTGAACAGGAAGGATAAACCGGTAAACCTGTCTAATTTGTCACGGGGTCGGATGCAAGCAGCAGGACGAGTTGCGAGCGCAAGGCATATAATGACATTTTAGGATGTTTCAATTTCCGGAAGGAGACAGCAATGAGCGGAATAGAGAGTTCCAACAGTTTGCGGGTTGCGATGGAGGCGTTTTTGGAGTCGTGGGATCGGCATGTTCGCATATTGGGAAATCTTTGCAAAAGGGTCGGCGAAGCAGAGAAGGGTTTCAAGGCGGCGCCCGACGGCTCAACGATTAGCGAGTATCTTTGCCACATTCACCAGTGTCGCTATGGCTGGCTCAAGGAAGTTTCCGCGAAGAGCGTCGAGCCTCTGGGAGCAACATATACAAATGACGGGGACGATTGGACGGCGATCACGGACTTAAATGAGATCAAAAAGCAACTCACCTTGAGCGGCAAAGCAGTCGGCGACGTGGTGCGGGAACTGATCGATTCGGGAGCGACGCAAGCAGGTCCCTATGACCACCCGGCTTTCTTCCTGCAACACATGCTCTGGCATGAGAGCGGACACTACGGCGTGATGACTCTTGCGTTTCGCGTCGCCGGGCAAGAGCTTGACGAGGAGTGGGAGGAAGAGAACGTGTGGGGCGTGTGGCGAAAAGAGTAGGGGCGTTTGGCGCGCCCGCCGTTGTTGACGTTGGGGCAAAAACCCGACTATATAAGCGCCCGGCGCGCCTTGAAAATACTCCCGATATGCAATCTCGTCCCTCCTCCCGAAGCTTCGGCAGGAGGGACTAGGGGATGAGGGAAACCGCCTATCCCTCCTGCTCCTCATAGCGCAAGATGCTCAGTTGAGCGGCGAGTTGGGAGGCGATCTCCCGGAAGCGTTTCGCGGAGTCGCCCTCTTTGTCGCTCACAGTCACAGGTTGTCCGGCGTCGCCGCCCTCGCAAATCGTAGAATCGAGGGGAATACGCCCCAAGAACGGGACTTTCAGGCGCTCAGCCGCGCTCTCCCCGCCGCCTGTTCCGAAAATCGAGCCGCTCATATTCTCGACGATCCCCAGAATCGGGATCGATTTTTTCTGAGTCTGCTCCAACATTCGAAACATCAAAATCGACTTGTTTGCGATCTCCTGCGCTACCTGTTGGGGGGTCATCACGATGACGACGCCGGAAAGAGGGACGAGTTGCGCGAGCGACATCGGGGCGTCGCCCGTGCCGGGAGGAAGATCCACAAGGAGGTAGTCTTGTTCGCCCCATAGCACGTCGCCGAGGAGTTGTCGGACGGCGCCTGCCACCATTGGTCCCCGCCAGGCGACCGCTTTATCCGGTTCGAGCAGGGATCCGAGCGACATCGTCAGAACGCCGTGCGCCAATAACGGGACGATCTTCGTTCCCGTTTCAGTCTGAGTCATCAGCGGGCGTTGCTTGTTTCCCATCATCAGCGGAATCGTAGGTCCGTAAATGTCCGCATCCAAAAGCGCGACTTTTGCGCCCGTCTGCGCGAGGGCGACTGCGAGATTAACGGAGAGTGTGCTTTTGCCGACGCCCCCCTTTCCGCTTGCGATCGCGATGACATGCCGAACTCCCGGCAACATCTCCTCTGCAGGTCCGGTTCGCCCCTGCACGCGAGCGGTCATTTCGATTTCGACGCGCTCGACTCCAGGGAGCGCCGTCACCGCATCGTGCGCTTGATTTTTCAACAAGTCTTTCACCGGACAGGCGGGCGTCGTCAATTCGATCTTGAAGGAGACGAATCCTCCTTCGATCAAAACGTCTTTCACGAACCCCAGAGTTACGATATCTTTATGCAGGTCGGGGTCTTGAACCGCTTTCAAAGCCTCCCGAACCTGCGCTTCAGTCACAGTCATGTCGTTCCATTCTTCGCGTAGTGCGATTGTCAGCTACCATTCAAACTCTATCGTCTTCAAAAAAGCGCGTGCGATGACCATCGTTCCGATGGGGTTGGGATGCACGCGATCCCAACTGAGAGTCGCCGGGTAAAACGTCTTCAAAACTTCGTCGAACGCCGCTTGCGTATCGACGAAGAGGGTTCCATGCTTTACAGCCAGCTTCCGAACGATCTCGCCGTACTCGTCCATTGTCGCCCGCATCGCGTCGCTCTTGTTCGGCTCAATGTAGAAGGGAGTCATCAGGATCATGCCCTTGACGAGCGGCAAGGTTTCGACGACGAGCGCCTCCAAAGTCTCTTCGTACTCTTTCGGATAGACGTGCAACTCCTTTTGCCAGGGCAGATCATACTGCCGCCACACGTCGTTGACGCCGATGCAGATGGAGAGCCAATCCGGCTTGTGCGCGACCACGTCGGCGTGCCACCTGTGCTTCAAGTCCCGAACGGTATTGCCGCTATTTCCCATATTCACGACTCGTATCCCCAGCTCCGGGTGAGCGACTCCGAGCAAGGCGTTCACTTGTGCGACGTAGCCCTTGCCAAGCGCGTCGAATAGCCCTTCGCCGGCAGGTCGTTCCCGCCCCGCATCCGTGATCGAGTCTCCGATCATCAAAAGTTTGCAATTCGGTGGGAGCTTCATTGTCATCCTTTCATGCGTCAAAATTTCTGTTCAATACGATTTATTGGCGGGATATTCCGGATAAATACGATTCCATTTTCCAGATTCATCACAGATACTTTATGTCGAGACGATCGGGTATCGGCAATTGACTTCCATTCAAGTCAGTGAAAGGGACAAGTAAAAACTTATCGGCTCTCGGACTCGGCTCGAGAAGAAGAACATAGTCCAGGAAGAGACGCTAACGAAATTGAAGAACGTGTTTCATTTTACCCTGTTTTCGCAACGCTCATTTTGAGGAGGTCCGCATTTTGCCCCCAATTGCGGATTCTCTCCCAAAGCGCCGACAACCTTTTTAGTAGGAACCCAATGCATACTTTAAAACGTATAGGCAGAAGGGAAGTCTAAGGGTATACTGGTTTGGTTGCATTGATCGACTATCGTCCAACCTAGCTAATTTTCCCAAATCATTGTCCAATCCAATCGCCTCGCGCCCCTGAAGCGACGCCGATTTTTACTGAGGTATACGTCCATCATGGTTGCTCTGCCAGATTTTATCAAAAAGTTTTTTGACGCCAATGCTCGCGAAATAGAGAAATACAAGGTCGTCTCCGCAAAAATCAATACCTACGAAGCCGCCATGGAGAAACTCACGGACGAGGAGCTTCGCGCTAAAACCGAAGACCTCAAACTGCGGGTGCAAGCCGCCTATAAAAAAAGACGCGAGGCGGCGGAGCCAGGCTGGGCGACTCTCATCGACCAGAAAAAGCGAGAGGCCGACCGAGAAATTTTCGACACCGTCCTGGATCAGGTTTTGCCGGAAGCCTTCGCGATGGTTCGCGAAGCCTCCAAACGAACGATTCGACTTCGACACTACGACGTGCAGATGATCGGCGGAATGGTGCTGCACGACGGCAGAATCGCGGAGATGAGAACAGGAGAAGGCAAAACCCTCGTCGCGACCGCCCCCTTATACCTCAACGCGCTCATGGGAAAAGGCTCCCACCTCGTTACTGCCAACGACTATTTGTCCAAAAGAGACGCCGTCTGGAACGGACCGATCTATCACCTGCTCGGCATGAGCGTCGGCATCATTCAAGGGCAATCGCCGGAAACCGGCGATGAGGGCGGAAGCTATATTTATGATCCGGACTTCATAGGTGAAGAATCTCGATACGACTCGGCGCGACCTGTCTCCCGCAAAGAGGCTTACGCCTGCGACATCACCTACGGAACGAACAATGAGTACGGCTTTGACTATCTGCGCGACAATATGGCGTTCAGCAAAGACGAGCTTGTTCAACGAGAACTTCATTTCGCCATCGTCGACGAAGTGGACTCCATTCTGATCGATGAAGCGCGAACCCCATTGATTATTTCAGGAATGGTGGAGCAGTCCACCGAACGCTACAATATCATTGACAAGATCACCTCCAAACTGAAAAAAGGGATCGATGACCCGAAAAAAGACAAAGACAATCCGGAAGCCGACAAACATAAATCTCATATCCACTACGTGGTGGATGAGAAGTCCAAAACTGCGACGATTACGGATGCCGGAGTGACAAGGGTTGAAAAAGAGCTGGATGTCGAGAACCTCTCCGACAATCATGAGATGATGCACTACCTTCAGGCGAGCTTGAAAGCGCACGGCGTCTTCCGAAAAGACATCGACTACGTGGTGAAAGACAACGGCGAGGGGCCGGAGATCATCATCGTCGATGAGAACACCGGGCGTCTTATGTTCGGACGGCGTTACAGCGACGGACTGCATCAGGCGATCGAAGCGAAAGAGCATGTCGAGGTCAAGAACGAGAGTCAGACGCTTGCGACGATCACCTTTCAGAACTATTTCCGCCTCTATGCGAAGCTCGGAGGAATGACGGGAACCGCAAAAACGGAAGAAGACGAGTTCCGAAAAATCTACGCCCTCGATGTCGTTCAGGTTCCCACCAACAAACCTATTCAGCGCAAAGACGGCTCCGACATCATCTACAAAGCCGAAGAGCACAAACTTCGAGGGATTGTTGCGGAGATTCTACGAATTTACTGTAAAAAGCAACCTCTTCTCGTCGGTACTCGCTCTATCGAGATGAGCGAACGAGTGTCCGCAAGAATGACCCCGCAGAGCCTGCGAACGCTCGTGATGACGGAAGTCGCGAGAATGAAGCTCGAAGGCGATAAATCGTTCCCGGCGGATAAGCGTAATCAGTGGACCGCCGGATTGAATATGTCCTCCGAACCCTGGACGATGGACATGGAAGAGAACGGCAAAATCGTCAACAAGCGAATGAATCCGCTGACGATGGGCGTCCTCCGACCGATTTTGAAAGAGTTGGGACTCAGTGATGACCCGCTATCGCCGGAGAACAAAGCCGAGATCGCGCGAATCTTCGAGATCAACAATGACGGACTTGAGAGGCTGGAAGACGCTCTTCAACACGGCATCGGACATAACATCCTGAACGCGAAATATCACGAACAGGAAGCGGTCATTATCGCGGAAGCAGGACGAAAAGGCGCCATCACGATCGCCACCAACATGGCGGGGCGAGGCGTCGATATTCTGCTCGGCGGCAAGCACATCAATCAGGAACTTCCCTCCGTTGACGGCAGCGAAAAATCGATGCGAGAAATTGCGAAGTTTACGGAGACCGCCCGAGACGAGGATGACGACGAAGAGTCAGGTTCGCTGGCAGTAAGCGGCGATGACAGAGGTTACCGACGCTACGGAAGACCGGGAGTGCTCGATGCAGTGACAACCGGAGCGCTGACGGACGAAGAGCATAAAAAAGCAGGACAAGAAGTCATCAAGCTGGGCGGACTCTACATTCTGGGTACGGAGCGACACGAGAGCCGACGAATTGACAATCAGTTGCGAGGACGCGCCGGACGACAGGGCGACCCCGGAGAGAGCCGGTTCTTCGTCTCGCTGGAAGATGAACTTTGGAGACTATTCGGAGACAGAGCGAACCACCCCCTCCTCAAGACGTGGGAAGTGAACCTTTCGATGGACACTCCTTTCCTCTCAGGCATGATTCAGAACGCGCAAAAGAAGGTTGAAGGACACTATTTCGAGTCGCGCAAACACGTTTTGAACTACGACGACGTGATGAACCGACAGCGCGAGCTGATCTATCGGGAACGCCGCCGAATTCTGGAGGGCGTGAATCTCCACGACACGATCTTGATCTATGTCGAACAGAACATCACGAGCAGCGTTGCGCTTCACGCCCCGGAAGGGATTCCCTCCTCGGAGTGGAATCTCGCTGAGTTGTACGCGGAGATGGACGAATTCTTCGCGCTCACCCCGGCAGTCGTCGAGGAAGACCTGCACGGGAAAACCCATTCGCAACTGGTCGAGTTCCTGCACAGTCATTGTGTGAACGTCTATCAAGCTCGAGAAGAGCATTTCAATGAGCTTCAGGGCAGCGAAACGATGCGCGAACTGGAGCGCTGGATGGCGCTTCGAGCGGTCAACTCCCGATGGATGGAGCACCTCGCGAACATGGACTACCTGCGAGAGGGCATCGGACTGCGCGGTTATGAGCAGAAGGACCCCTTGCTGATCTATCAAAAAGAGGCGTTCGAGGAGTTCGAGCGGATGCAACAGTCGATTCAGGACGACATCGTCAAGGGCATCTACCACGTTCAAATTCAGTTGCCTGAAGAGAATCTGCAGATCGACACCTCTTTGCCGGAAGGTCTCCCGCGCTTCACCGACCTGCCGCAGATGGAACAGCCCCGCATCCTCAGCATGAACGGCATGGCGACGCCCGCGCCTCCAAGCTCAGGCGGCGGCAAGAAGAAAGATACGGAGGCTCCTGCAGACTGGAAGGGCGGCAGAAACGACGCCTGCTGGTGCGGAAGCGGTAAGAAGTACAAGCAATGTCACGGTAAGTAGTTGAGTTGGATTTGCAGAGACGCCCCCCGCCAAGTTTTGGCGGGGGGCGTTTTCGTTTGGTTTCTTCCGGTTGAAATCACTTTATTTGGGAGCCAGCGCTTCTTGGAATGAGGAGGCTCGTAATGTTTATTGCGGGGAATAATCGCTTCCATCCATAACGGAGAGATAAGCGGATGAAACGAGTTCTTTCCATGCCCCCTTGCTGTCCAAAACTTCAAAGGCAAAGACAGGGAAATCTTCTTCTTTCGTTCCTGCGTTGACTGTTCTCCAACGGACTTTACGCGCGTTGTCAAGCGTCTTCCTATTAGATTCCGGCAAGCAAGACAGGATCGCCTGGATGATATCTTGATTGAGGATGAGTCCTGTACTCCGAAATAAATCAGGGTAGTTCGAGGCGAATCGAAAGAAACTCCGGTTTCTAAAGACTATGCTGAATTGTGGAAATTTCTCAACCAATCCCTGCCACTGCGGCGGGCTGAGAGTAACGAACTGGCTGCAAACTTCTTTCAACAAGCCTTCTTTAGAGGGTCTGTAGAGTAGGGTTTGCATTTTTTTCATGAGATTCACAGGAATAATGCTGTCCTGGGACATCATCCAATCCGGGGTTGAAATCAAAAGTATTCCTTTTCGCCATTTGTGGATTTTTATGGACGATCTGCCTTCGGTTGTATCAAGGAACTTCTTTACTGTTGTTTTGTTTGCAGGTTCTACATAACTTTGACGAACTTCCTGATTGAGCACCGCTATGATTGGAATTTTTGTCAAAATTGAAGTCTCAGTTAAGCGTCTTTCGTAGTCAGCGTCAACCGGATTATGACGCTTTGCGTCTTGCGCCGAATGCTCTTTCACTTCAATTGTCTTGTTCTCGATTTTAGCATCAGGTATGAGTGTCTCTTCTAGCGGATGCGATTGCAAATCGCCCGGAAGAATCCAAGCTCGCCCTAAAGACTGGATAAACCCTCCTGACACTCCTGGACCAAGACAAGTCAAAGCGCCAGATTCTCCAACCGAAAGCAGTATATTGGGCATAACGTCTTTTTTCGAGCCTCGGCTCCGGATTGAGTAAATGGTCATACTTGTTGGCTCAGGCGAGGGCGGCAACACTGGAACTCCATTTTGCGTGAACTCTAGATGATATTGATCGTAGAATTGCAACATCGACGCTTTTTGGGTTTCAGAGAGTTTTGCGAGCGGAAGGGTAACTGCTCCTCCGTCCAATACTGCGTCAATTCCCTGGTCGTCAAGCAATTCGAGCATCACTTTCATTCTACTGATCAAGCCCGTTTTTCTGGCGTCGAGATAGGAATTTGCAATTTCATCGCTTTTCTGCAACATTGCTTTCGAGTAGAGGCTCTTTTGTTTGTCCTGTTCTTCGGGGGAAAGCGCGACATAGCCTCGAAGAAAGTTGATGTAGTCTTTGAAGACCATTCGCGCCTGAAACATTAACGCAGTATTAAGATCAGAAAGATTTGCCGGGTACAGTTTATAAGTCCACAGATTTTTATCTCCGTTTCTGCCCCACTGCCACTTTGACCCAGGTAGGCTAAGAAGAGAACTTATTGCTTCCAGGCAGTTCGAGAGTGGAGCGTTCTTTAATTGAACGAAGAGTATTACTCCTGATTCCTCCTTATTGGCGTCCATCAATATTTTCACGCCTGTTTGTTTAGAGAATGATTCTAGAGCCTCTCCAATTGTGATTTTGGATTCTTGAAGCGTGACGGTTTTCTTCAACTGCATGTCTGAGGCGATCCACTCCTCAAACTTGTTTTGAGCCGAACAAAATGTGATGATGGAGCAAAACAACATACATAGAATAATAGTCCTGGCTAACTTCAATGACATCTCCATGTGTCCTTTTTGGAAGATGAGGTTGCACGTCTTTCATCAAACGCGCAACCTCGGAATTTAAGTTTACTTGCATTCAAGAAACTTATTTGGATAATGTACTGCGACTTTTCGACAGTCATTTCAGCGAATCTCACCCTCAGGCAAAAATACTTTGAGGCTCAATCATTTAAGGCAATCCTCCGATCATCCATACGGAATGACCGTCGGTTTTTGAGCTTGATGCTCCAAGAATCGGCACAAGATTGGTATTTGAAATCGATCCGAATACTGCTATCCCGCACTGAGCGAAAAAGTAACCTGAACCCACTGGAGGGGTCGACGCAAAAAGAGGGCTAAAAGCGCCATTTGGAACGACCGCAAAGGTGCCTTGTGTCAGAGTGACGGGAGTAGAATTTACGACAACCAGCGGTGGGGTAATTATTGACAAACCTTGTACGCCAAAACTCAAACTCACTGACACGACCGGAAAGAAGGTGACTGCAGGAGATAGCGGTGCATTGTTGAACCTGGCAGTAAAGGTTCCTTCTATGGGTACTGGAAACGGTATGTATTGTATTGGGAACTGATAGGGGACTATCGATAGAACATACTGGTATTTATTGGCTTGTCCGGCGTCAGGGCGGCTGTACAAGAGGATGTGAGTTGCGCTGTCGCTGACGAAGAGGCAAATACTGCTAAGATTCCGATAGTGAGGAGCGCGGTAATGTGTTTCATGCAAATTCTCCTTTGAAATGAGTTCAATATTGAACTGAATAAGTTGTGTTGCTGGTGTCGCTTGCTGATCCATGTTAGTTCAACAGCGAGAGAGTGAGAGGAAATTCAAATTGAAAACCCGCCTGCCCATGCTTTCTGCAATCGTTGCTCGTTCAAGTCGACGTATCCGCTAATAAAGATAGACTACTCTGCTTCGCAAGAAAATACTAGGGTCGTTTTAACTATTTTTGCCTTATTGGCAACTATTTTTTGAAAAGTTAATATTTAATATGATTTCACTTGCAATTGTGACAACTAGGGGCAATGCGTGAGAACACTGGCGTAAATACGCACGTAGTCTCAATAGTTACATACAGTTTAAACCATAACGCTCATAATTAAGAGATTGACTTGACGATCCCAATAAGGAGCGATATTCCCGACTTATGATTGTGCAAGTCCTTTAATCTTGGGAGTCTCTGTTTAAGGAAATATGTACACGAAATTATACCTTGTAGGGTATAATATTATTATATTTCAATACCCTAAAGGCTATATTATGAGATCAAATCTATCCGCAAATCCTTTACGCAGACGACAACTGGACAAACAGCTGAAAACGCTTCAGCCGTTCGTACGCACACCTCGACCCCGCAAAGGCTGGGTTAGAGAGATTCGCGACGCTCTTGGGATGACTTCCCTGCAGTTGGCTCAACGAGTCGGAGTCTCGCAACCGACGATCGCGAAATTGGAACGTTCTGAAGAGATGGAAACCATCGCCCTCAAAAGCCTACGTAAGTTGGCAGAGGCGATGGAATGCACGCTCGTTTACGCGCTCGTCCCGAACGACTCTCTGGAAGCGACTTTGATGCGACAGGCGGAAATTCGTGCGGAGGAACAACTTCAGCGCGTCGAACATTCCATGCGGTTGGAAGCGCAGGGTCGATTGCCGGATGAGGTGGAGAGTGAGCGTCGCGAATTGGCTCAGGAGATGATTCGAACGCTGAGTCGCGAGATTTGGGAGGTCGGCAAGTGAACTTCGATTCCCCGGATGGAGCCACTCCATTAGACCTGGATTCGATTGCAGGACTCATCCCCAACCTGACGCTTCAGGCGGAACTGAACGATTTTGAGGCGCGAAACATTTTTCAAGCGATGCAATGGGCGAAGCGGGCAAAGGGCGCGGACAAAGACATTCTGCAGGTTGTTTCGCTTCGCAAACTCCACCAAAAAATGTTCTCATTCACATGGCGTTGGGCGGGTCAGTTTCGTCGCGCGCAAACGAACATCGGCGTCTCATTCGAGCAGATACCCATGCGTCTGGAACAGCTTTGCGGCAATACTCTGTATCAAATTAAAAACATGGATAGCGCCTGGGACGACTTGGCGGTTCGTTTTCACCATGAGTTGGTTGTAATTCATCCCTTTCCAAATGGCAATGGTCGCCATGCTCGTCTTGCCGCCGAACTTCTTTTACAGCGTAATGGACAGAAGCGATTCTCCTGGGGTTCAGGCTCGATAGCGGAGAGCAGCGAAACGAGGCGGGAGTACATAAAGGCTTTGCAGGAGGCGGATCAAGGGGATGTAAAACGCTTACTGCTGTTCGCAAGATCATAAACGACTGTTCATTTTTGCATCGACGTCTACTGGTGCGGAAGCGGCAAGAATTATTAGCAATGTCACGGGAAGTAGCTGAGTTGGTTGTCTGAACGATGACGTCCATGATTGAAGGATTGACATGATAATTCGAGTTGGGAGCGGCGATCTCGACTTATATTCGTGCTATCCCTCTCATCATGGGCGTCATCGTTTACACTAGCCGTCACTTCTTGACGGCGAACTTGAGGATCCTCCCGAACTGACTCCACTCCGCGACGACCAGATTGCCCGCTCGGTCGAAAGAGACGCCGTGAACGGAATTGCAAATGCCTTCAGTCCATTGAGAGGGATCCAAGCCGTAGTTGGCGCGCTGAGATTCATTAGGATTGTCGCCGACTTGCGCCACGATGCGATTGTCCTTGCCCAGAATAGTGACGCGCCCCTTCAGTTCGCCTACAGCGACATAGTCTCCGGAAACGTGCGCAGTTGCCGGCATTCTCAAATCTCTCAGCAAGACCTTCACCAAATTTCCATCCGTGTCCCACTGCTCAACTCGCCCGCTTTCCCGATTGCAAACGATGAGCATCGGTTTTTTGCCCCGCAAATCGACCGCTAACCCATGACATCGGTTGAATTTTCCGTCCTCAGCCGGTGAGCCGCCTGGTCCTCCGAACGACTTGATGTATTTACGGTCGCGATCATACTTGTGAATGTAATTCTTGCCGTATCCGTCCGCTACGAAAATCGTACCGTCCGGCAAGGCGACCATATTCGTGGGGTTGAATTCGTCTGCTTTGGCATAGACGCCGGAGGCTTCAGGGTAACCCATTTTCCAGGCGATCGTTCCATCCGTTTTGATCTTGAGAACCTCGTGAAAGTTGGGTCTCGCAGCGTAGAGAAATAGACCGTCTTTCTCACGTTGCAGAAAAAGTCCATGTATCTGAGTTGGCCCGAAGCATCGCAGATATTTGCCGTTCGCTCCGAAGACAAGTATTCCGCGCTCCGTGTCCGTGCTCATGTAGACATTTCCGGCTCGGTCTACCGCGACGCCGCCATGCGTCGGACCGAGTTGCAGATTGTCCGGTTTCGCAGGAAAATAGTTCGGGACCGATACGAAGCTGCGTTCGTTTTGCGCCGCGACCGTGCGCGGGGCGACTGCATAATATGTCAAGATGGCAAACAATAAGAGAATGCGGGTAAATCGCGCCATAGCTCATCTCCCAAAAGAGGTCATTGAATTGTCACAAGTAAACTTTACCTGTAAACGAAGTCGGTTTGAAAACATGTTTTGTTTTTTCGGCTTGCATACGATAGGTTTCTATCTGCAACCTGAATATTCGAAAGGAAAATATCGAGTGATTAAAATTGACTGCAACGACCCAGCCTGTGGATACAAAAGGCGCTTATATACCTGACGCACCCGGTAGTTTTCGCGGGTAGGATTTTCTACACTTACCCTGTTGACGCGCCTAAACACCCCCCCCCGAAAGCTAAAATGCTTTGGGGGGATTACTACTTCCTTATTTGGAAAATCTCGGACTTGCCTGCCTTTTTCCTCGCCGTGACTGTTTCCACCATCTTCCTTGCCCTTCGAGGAGACAAAAGCTAGGCGACAATTTGCGAGAAGACAGCTTCGTCCCCTGACCGGAACCAGCCAAATTCTCATGTAAAAAACTCTATCGATGCTCCTCTAAGCGTTCGGCTAAAATGAAATCAATTCCTTGCGTAGACATTCCTCTACTGACAACAATCTCGAATGTTTTGCCAGTAGTGGGGCATTCATCTTAAATTCCGAAACAGAACCTTCGACATTCAGATGCCCATTTTCGTCGAGAACTCCAAATTGAAACCCCATCTTCTCAATTTCTTCGATTGGTATTGCAACAACTAAAAAAGTTCGATTCTTTATTATCGATTCGACATCAGGATTATTTCTAAGAAAGTCTGCCTCTTTGAGCCGCCTCTTTGACCCTTCGTCTTGAGAGAGTTCGACCGCAGTCTGAAAGCGTTGATTGATGACATCGTAAGGCGATGCTATATCCGCGCGAAAAACCGATAGTCCTTGTTCGTTTTCTCTTACTCTAAATGCCTGAGGAGATACATTTTCTGTATGCTTGTCAATGTGTTCTGAAGCAACTCTGCGATATACATATCCTTTCGATCCTTCGCCTGGTTGAGACACTATGTTGCCTGATCCCTTTTATCTGGGTGATTGAAGCATCTCTAAAGCGATTTTTTCTGCTTCTTCCAGAGGTGTCAACCGAAACTCGGCATGGGCGTCAAAGAGTTGCTTCATCTCTTCCACTGCTTCAGTCCCATCACAAAACGTGAGCGATCTTTGTTGTTCTAGAGTTTTCCAATAAAGCTCGATTCCACCCTCGATGGTCGGAAAAATAGAGGGTGTGAATAGCTCTTCGACACCTGTAGCGCGTTGAGCGACCTCGGTAATGAAATCGAATACTAACATGATCACATTTTTAGAGACCGGAAGCGCCCCTTCGTCATTCCAATCCTCTTTCAACTGTGAAATTTGAGACAATCGCTCTCCGGCTTTCCGCAACCACAAAACAGAACTTGGAGGATTTTTCAGAGATGTCGCTTGAGTATAGAACAGGATGAATTCGCTCTCATCGATAGCTGGAAGTCGACTGCCGATGTAGCCTGGATATTCTGAATCGAGCGAGCTAAAAATGCTATTGACATGAGCATCACTTTTAGCAGCAGGAATAGTTTTTGATTGAGGTGGACGATATCCGAGGCAAAGAAAACTCATTTGATAAACTCCTTTGTCTTTTCTGTAAGCGTGTGTTCGAATACTTTATTTTTGGCTGCCCTCAACTGTTCGAAGGCTTCCCATATTTCTTGCGATGACTGAGGCGCATCGACGTCTCTGTACGTTTCAATGTCCAATAAAATCGATGTCACATGAGGGATAGGAGGAGGAACTATCGTTTGCTTGATTGTTGCCATGCTCTGGAATTCTTCCATAGGCAACGTCAGTTGCATGAAGTAACCGACTAGGAGTTGAGGCAAACCTTTTGCAATTTCAGGCGCGGTATGCAGATATTCCTTCAGATCTATCTTGTTTTCAGGAATGTCGATTCTATTGATGTATCTCAGAGCGATTCGGTTGACGCCACCTGGATTAAAATGATTCCTATAAATATCCCACTTGGATTTTGCCTCTGTCGAAAACGCTTCCCAATTTTCATAGGGAGCTAGCCACAAGTAAGCAAAACCGTGTTGAGCGACCTGCACAATCCTCTTTTTATCCTCCTTGATAAACTGATAACCAGTGTGAATTTGCTCCACATTTGGCGAATTGTCCTGTTGCATTAAAATTTTATTAAGGGTTACATTTTGTTTTTCACTAAACTCTGGTATTTTCTTTTGGAAATCTTCAAGTAGCTCAAGTGTCGTCGACTCGGGCAACGCCACTTGTATATCTATGATAGCTTCAGTTATAGGAGCTTTCTTATAGTGCATCGGAGTATGCGGTGTCCCTTGCTTGGAGTGTGAACCAAGACTATTAATCGCAAGTGATTTTCGGCGTTTTTTTGTACTTAAAGTAAAGGAGTATTCATAAATACGGAATTGAAGATCAAATGATTCCCGCTATAGTAAATGAAAGGCGCTGAAATGATTGATTATTGTTATTTCTGTATAGGAAGTGACAATCCCTCCTATATCACAATACCTTTATCACTGGACTTTAGCCATTTTTGAATCAGGGATGGAGTGACTTGTATCGTTTGTGAAGTAGAATATTGGTGTAAAAGCCAAACTAAACCACGGACGG
>JAYVOT010001069.1:0-3009 GCA_043757795.1 Chthonomonadaceae bacterium
ACGTCGGTGGAAGGCCGTTTCACAGTTGGCCCTCTTTTATTCCCGTCGCCTACGAATGCACTATTCTTTTCGCAGGCGTGACGGCGGTTTTCGGGACGCTCGCCCTTTGCGGCTTTCCGAAGCCGTACCATCCGATCTTCAATGCGAAGAACTTCAATCGAGCTACTGTCGATAAGTATTTTCTTTGCATAGAGGCGACGGACCCGAAATTCGACCTGGAAGAGACCGCTATCTTCATGAAGAGTCTCGGCGCGGACTCCGTTTCGGAGGTGGAGCCTTAGATGACGCTCATAACGACAAAAAAATCGAATACCTTCCCATCCGACGAGACGGATAACTCGCGTCAGTCAAACTCACATGGGTTGAAGCTTGAAACAAGAGCGACTCTCTTAGGAATCGCAACGCTCGCAATGATATTCCTTGCAGGATGCCACACGGACATGTGGGTGCAACCCAAAGGGCAGACTCTTGCTGAAAGCGACTTCTTTGCGGATGGAGCCAACTCGCGTCCGCTCGTTCAGCACTCCGTCGCCATCGGGCATCTCAAAACCGATGAGGAGTTCCAGACAGGTTTTACTGGCGGAAAACTCGTGAACGGCGACCTGGTGGACGCACTCGTAGTAGATAAAATACCTTCCGCCGCTCTCAAAGCCTTTGGCGGCGATCAGGAGAAAATGTTGAAACGCGGACAAGAGCGATTTGACATCTACTGCTCGCCTTGCCACAGCAGGTTGGGGGACGGCAACGGGATGATCGCTCAGAGGGGCTTTTCTCAAGCGCGTCCGCCAGGGAATTATCACACTGAACGACTCCGGAAAATGCCTATCGGTCATTTTTATCAGGTTGTCACAGAGGGCTACGGGGTGATGTATTCCTACGCTTCGAGAGTCGAACCTGCCGACAGATGGGCAATAGCCTCCTATATCCGGGCGCTTCAGATCAGTCAGAATGCAGAATCCGCTGATCTTTCGCCTGAGGAATTGATGCAAATCAGTAAAAACGAGAAGAGATCGGATGCTTCCGCCCCGATGGCAGGAGGCGAAACTAAATGACGACACCGGATAACCATTATTCGATTTTTAGAAATATAGGTAAGGGCGGCATTGCCGTCTTGATTTTAGGAGCTTTGCTTTTCATGGCGGGCGCGTTGCTAAAGCTCTCTCCGCAAACGATGTTGCAGTCCTATCTATACGCTTGGATTTTCATGATGATGTTTACGCTCGGCTGCTACGGCTTCATGCTCATGTACTATATGACCCGAGCAGCCTGGGGCAAACCGACCATACGCATTCTCGAAGCGGGAGCGCGCCTCCTGCCGGTCATGTTGGCGCTCTTTTTGCCTGTCATGATCTGGCACGGTTTGCTCTATCCCTGGGCAAATCCTCAACTCGTAAAGACGGATGAGATTCTGCACAATCGCAGCATTTGGATGAACTCAAGTTTCTGGATTTTCCGAACTGTCGCCTACTTCGCCCTGTGGAGCGGTTTCACCTACTATTTGACTGATCTATCACGAAAACAAGACGCATCGCAAGATTTCAGGTTGGAAAGCAGGCGACAGAAGACAAGCGTCGCCGGATTTCTACTGTTCATCATCACCCTCACTTTAGCTTCAACTGATTGGGTGATGTCACTGGACAAACACTGGTTTTCTACAATGTTCGGGTTTTTATTTGTCGATTACTCAGGTCTTGCAGCAATCGGCTTCGTGACTCTCATAGTAGCTAGCCAGAAAATTGCAAAAAGAGAGCCTTACAACACGCTTGTGACGAAGGTTGAAACTCGCGACCTCGGCAACTTGCTCTTGATGCTCACGATGATCTGGGCGTACTTCTCACTGTCTCAGTGGCTTATCATTTGGTCCGGCAACCTTCCGGAAGAGACTGAGTTCTACCTCATTCGAAACAAAGACGCTTTCCTGCTCGTGGGAGCTTTCAATATCATCTGCTCATTCTTCGTGCCGTTTGTGTGCCTCATCTCAGGCAGGACGAAGAGAACGCCGCATCTATTGATGTACGTTGCCGCCGGACTGTTGCTGATGCGACTTATCGACAGCTTTTGGATCGTAATGCCGACGATGCGATATCCTGGACTTGTTATTTCAGATGTAGGAGCTGTCTGCATCCTGTTGGGAGCGTGGCTTTTCTTCCATAGCAATGTCATTCAGCAGGCTCCGCTCATTCCAAATCATGAAACGACTGTCGGGGCGCAGGAGGAGTTGGTAAATGTCTGAACAGAATCATGGCCCAAGCGATAAAGATTTAGCCATCGCGAAACAGAAGGGTTATCAAGACAGCGACATCTCCCTGACTACCATTGCGCAGTGGGCGATAGCCCTTACGATCTTCGTAGTCGCATCCGCCGGAGTCGCGCTAATTATTCTGAAGTTCGTACAGTCTCCGCTCATCACGACTCCCGAGCCTGCAAGCACGGCTTTGCCGCACGACGAACGTCGCGGGTTGGCGTCGAATATTCCGATTATTCAGGAAGCGCCTATCCCGGACATCAAAGACTATCGCGGCAAGGAAGAGTCGAAACTGATTGAATATGCGAAAGTGGACGGCAGAAATCGCATTCCTCTTGATCGAGCGATCGAGATCGCAATCAAAAAAGGACTTCCTGTTCAAGCGGCGGGAGAGGCTGCTACGGGCACGCCCCTAACCGCTGAAATGAAGGCGAAACCGGTTCATTAGGCTGTTTTTTTAAGGGGTTCATTCGTATTAAAAGTGTAGTATACTCTCCCTTTCAAAAGAAACCAGGTGTGATTATGTATCGAAAAACCTTTATGGCGCTGACTAAAATATGTTTAGTTTTCATACTGAACGCTTTAGTGGGAATCGCGATGGCTCAAGCCCCGAAACAGAGCATAGGATCGGTTGCCAGCGCTGAAATTGGGAAACGCGTCTTCTGGGATCAAAAACTCGACTCCCAGGTTTCGCCTGAGACCGCTTTCAAAGACGAATCCGGCAAAGATGTAAAGATTGGCGACTATTTTAAGACAAAGCCGGT
>JAYVOT010001070.1:0-3009 GCA_043757795.1 Chthonomonadaceae bacterium
GGGGCATATGCGTTAACTTAAGGATTTTGAAGCCCCGCCAATTGGGAGTCTCACTTAAATTGCGCCCCCGGCGCTCCACGCCGCCCCCAACTTTGGGGGAAATTCTTTCAAATCTGGAAATTGACCGAGTTTTGTAACCAGCATATCCGAATAGAATGCTAAATACTACTAATAAAAGCTCTCTTCCCCCCAAAGTTGGGGGCGGCGTCTCAGCGCCGGGTGCGCGCTTGAGAATAACTTGCGGCTTAAGTTAACGCATATGGGGATTTAGGGGTGAGGTAGCGCGAATAGGGGAGAAATCTTCTACAGGAGTTTCCCACGCCGGGACGGCTTATCACACTGATTGAATCACTCTGTTTTAGACGTGAGTCTTGACGAAGATGCCTGTCGAATTCGGAAGGACGACGGCGCCGAGATGTTCGCAGTGATGCGACCAATTGCCTTAAACTTGATCCTGGGGAGAAAACCTGTAATCGTGGGATAAAAGCAAGACGTAAGCTGGCTGGATGGGACAACACAAACTTGATGAAGATTTTAACAAGCGAAATTTAGATGCGCTCTCCCTGTTAAAACAGATCGGTACGAGCGTAGCTAAACCGGATCCTGAGAAACCTGGCATTGAGGGTTTCGCAAAGCTTCCAACTTTCGAAACTGTTTTGTAGTCCGCCTATTCCGGTTCTCTACTTCGGCAGCGCGTCCATTCCAGACCGTAGTTCCGAGATCAAGTCCGCGATGCTGTCGGGGGCGGGTACGTCTTTCGTGTAGGCTTTTTCAAGTCGGCTCCACCAATCGTATTCGTTAACATAGGTGAGATCGAAAATCATCCAGCCCTGACTCTGTTTTCCTGCCGCTTCCAGAGCGCGAAGGAAGGCATCCGGGTTTTTCGCGTAGTCCGTTGCGTAGATTCCCGCATAGACGAAAGCGCCGCTGGAAACTGCGAGGTCGGAGAGCTGAGCGGCGAATTCCACGGTCGCTTTCTCGCTCATTCCCTCCCGATACGCCTCTTCGCGCGTCGGGATCGGATAGTAACACCCGGTCGAAATCCAATCGAAGAACTCCGCATAGCCGGTTTTGGGATAGTCCGGCGTAAACCAGGAGAACCGGAGGCGAGTTTTCGGGCTGCCCCAATTGACGCCTACCTCATAATACGAGGGATACCAGGAACCGACATAGGTTCCCAACGTAATTTTCGGCTTGATGGATCGAGCGGTTCGAGCCGTCTCTGCCACGAAGTCCCGGATCGTGGAGGCGCGAAACTCCAGCCACTCTTTGTAAAGCGGTCCCAGTTTCATTTTCCCCCTGGGAGTGGTGGGGAATGAGAAAATGTCTTGAGGAAAGCTATTGAGAGTTTTAGAAGAATGTTTCGAACGAAGCCACTGCGAAAAGGCGTCGCGAGACAATTCGCTGAAATCGTTGTACAGATTGCTGTAGCGACACCTATCCAACACGAGTCCGTCGATGTCGTAGTTCGTCACGATCTCGCGCACGATGTCAAGTTCGTGTCGTCGCGCTTCAGGGTGCAAAGGATTGACGAAGCAGGAGATTTTTTCACTCGGAGCCTGCGCGATAGGCAGTCGGAGCGTTCGCTGATCGAATGAGACCTTTGAGCCGGGTTTCAAGTTTCGTGCGAACCACTCTCGATCGGAATCGCGAATTGCAGGCAGAAGTCTTCCCCCTTCCGGCGCTATCAGCGGGTCGTCTCCCAGAAGGGCGCTGTCCGCCATTCCGGTCACTCGGTTTTCAGAATCGAGGATGAGATTCATCTGCTTTCCGAACGCCTCGTCGCTATTGACGACTCCCGACTTGCTATCGACGCTCTCCAAACCTACAAGTCCGCTAGTGGGTTCGCCGCTCAAGATGCCGCTCGTGCCGGAGAGAAGGGAAGGTGCGGACGGGTCGGAAGGTTCGCCGGGAATGCGGATATTGAGACGTTCGCCAGTGGGCGCGATCATCCCACGATCAAGCGTGTAAACTATGCTTTGCCATGCGACATGCTCATAAGCCGGACCGACTTTGAATAGTTTGTGACCCTCGCTCAAAATGTTGATGGAGGCATCCACTTGCAACCCGGCGCGATGCCCCTCCGCCACGAACGCCGCAAGCACATCGAAGTCCGGCAACGTTCTGCCTTTCCATTCGCGCATTTTGGGAGCCATTTTGCTGTTGTAGAGAACCTGTCCGCTCAGGGGCTTTACATCCACCACAAGCGTATTGATGTGCGCCGCTTTGCATTTCGCCACGACGTCCCGTACGCCTTCGATGGTGGTCGAGTAGTCAATAACTGTCGTGCGTCCGTCTTTTTTGAAGGTTCGCGTGAGGTTGGCAGTGCCGTCGATCCACATCAGTCTGCCCTGAGCGCCGAGCGCCGCCGCAACGCTTCGCGCCATCTGCGGGGACTCTTGGGCTTGACTGGAGAGGTTGCAGAAGACGATTCCTGTCAGCATCAAAAATGAAATTGATCGGGTTTTCAAAAAGTTTTTCACTCGTCCGACTCCATGATGAGTCTTGGAACAATGGGAAAAGTTCGCTCTCCATATACAGGGGCGACATGCGCTTGATTCAATCGGTACTCCTCGTCAATTACGAAAGTGAAGGCGTCCGTCAGCCGACAAAACTTCTTCAATTCCGCCACCTCTTCCGGAGATTCAGGGATGATTCGCAATATGAGAGCGATTTTTCTCCCCTCTTCATCGCGTATCGTAGGTTCGCCGGGACGCATCCCTTCAATTTGAGTTTTCAACGCAAATCCTCTCATCTTCTCAATGGACTTAACGGAAGGAAGTTTATTTGTCATTATACCTCAATGGGAGGGGGGATAGGCGATGAGGCTTTTGAAGTCGCGCGCTCATTTCACGATAAGGAAATTCGATGCTTTCCATTCGCGTTAAGCGCCTTGCCGCTTATCGCCTCGCCAGGGCTAGCGCATCAAAATTCAAGTCAGCAAATGCCAACGTATATCAACAGTTAACACTCATTCCTTTTCTCTAACGAAAATACCCTTTGAAATCG
>JAYVOT010001071.1:0-3008 GCA_043757795.1 Chthonomonadaceae bacterium
CCGTCGAACATTTGCGACTGGGTTTAGAGCGTTATCGCGATATTCAGGACATGTATCCACTTATGAACGGGATGAACTCCGCTCCCTGGCGTTCGGGAGAAATGGCTATGAGAACCTTTATTAATGATGGCGGTTTCGGAATTGGAATGCCAGGAGGCGCAAATTCGGATTTAAATCACAGTCCTAAAACTGACTATGCGTCAGCTGATTCCACCCCTCAACAAGCCAGTCAGAAAAAAGCTCTTAATCTTGCCATTAAATACGCATCAGTTTATAGATTGCCCCCTCAAGAGATGATGGCTAAAGAATGGAAAGACGCAGTGGATGCGACTCGTGAACTGAAGGTCAATCTCTTGGGCAGCTACTACAATGGAAGCGGGGGCGTGGTCTCTTCTTCAGTTAAAAACACGAATGTCACCCCCAAAACCAACGACGAGATTGACCCATTCGGAGCGGATGCGGAAGAAAACGTCGGCAAGGCGAGAAAGCAGTAATTTCCTTACTGCCGTCCAGGTTGCCTCGGATCGGTGAGGCGTATTGCATCGTTGCAAATAGTAGTCATGGAGAGAGTTCTTCACTATAGCATCTGCAATGGGCTTTTTAATTCGGGCAAGAAACGAAAGTATCGCATCGTTTTACAGATTCACAATGGGTGTGGGCGCTTTTTGATCGCTCCTTCTGCGAAGACCTTTTCGCCCCGGTTGAAACTCGATTCAACTACGCCAAGATCGAAAAATCTTCAAGCCTAATCGCCTCCATAAATATTCTCATAATAGTTCCAGTTCGGATCTGTCGCCATACGGATGAAGCTAGCCTGACCGGAGTGATAGTAGTCCTCGGATGAGAGATACCCTATGGCTTGCGCCAACTTCATAGGCGCTCCCCATGCGTGCGCTTCAACATCCAGAGGAGTGTCTTTGAAACGATTGGCTATGTAGTTCACAAGCGTATTATGAGACTCGTGAAGCATCGCAATCAATTTGTCTTTATCCGTTTCAGTCACCAGGTTTGCTTCGTAATCCGGTTCTTTCCCGGTTTCCAGACTGAAGAGAGCCATTTTGTCATCTGTAACCAGGTGAGCGAGAGTTTCGCTCAGGCTCTTGCACTCGGCATAAGGTTTCCAACTCCACTGATCATCCGTAACGCCCTTCAGATGTTTAAGAAAAAACGCCCTTGATTTTTTGACGCCTTCCAGAGCGTCCTCCAGTGAGTATGTCATCTTAAGTCTCCTTTTTTCGATTTCCATTTCAATGTCTGGTACACTATCTCCTAATAACCTTCGAACGCCTTTCATTTGGATTATACTGATAAGTAGACATAATGTCAAGTGTTTTTGTAACCTGTTTTTGAGCGTTTGTTTATGATTCGCTCCATTTCATTGTTCATGAAATACTCTTTTACGGAATATACGCACCCTGGGCGATCCGACGTAGTTAGAATTGGAGTTGTTTTTGACAAGTTGGGATAGTCTAAGCGCGGGGCAACGCGCTGCGGTCTTTCATGAAGACGGCCCTGCCGCCGTCTATGCCGGTCCGGGCAGCGGCAAAACGCGAGTGGTCACGCTGAGAGCGGCGAGGATGGCGGAAGCCGGTAGAAGTCTGCTAGTTACTACCTTCACTAGCGACGCGACACAGGAGATGAGCGCTCGAATAGGGAGCATGCTTTCAAAAGAGACGATGAAGCGCGTGCATGTCACGACGATGCACGCGCTTTGCCTTCGGATTTTGAAGGGGCAAGGAATCAAGTTTCAACTCTTGAGCGATGAATTTCAAAGACGCGGACTTGCAGAAGCGGCTCTCGCAAACGATCTGGAAGGCGGCGTAAAAACTTTTTTGTCAGACATCTCCTACCAAAAAAATCAGGGACTGACTTCCGCTTCCTTCAAACACGACGGGTCTTCGGAAGAGATAGAGTTCGCATCAGTCTGGAGATCCTATGAAAAGGCGAAAGCTGCCAAAGGGTTGAAAGAATTTGACGACCTGATTTTGGATACGCTCGCGCTACTTGAAAGCGATCCTGAAGCGCGATCACTCGCCGCCTCTCGCTACTCCCACATCATCGTGGACGAATGTCAGGACATGAACCGTCCTCAGTACGGGGTTGCATTTCTTCTTGGCTTAGAGCATAAGAACGTAATGCTAGTCGGGGACCTCGATCAATCGCTCTACGGGTTTCGGGGCGCTGACATTCTGACGTTTCAAAGGTTCGCCTCCTATCCCAAAACGACCACTTTTGAGTTGCAAGAGAACTACCGCTGTACGAAGTCGATTTTGAATTTTGCGGACAGCTTGATCCGGCAGGATGCGAACCGCCGAGCGCTCACCTTTCTGCCGACTCGACCGGAAGGGGAGCCGATTCTCTGGAACCTCTACCCGGACCCGGAGTTTGAGGCGATCGCTGTCGGCGAAACGATTATTCGATTGCACAATCAGGGAGTCAAGTACAATGAGATGGCGATTCTCTACCGGACAAACGCGCAGAGCGAGGCTTTTGAAAGGAATCTTGCGGCGGTGGACATCCCCTACTCCATTCGGGACGACGGCGATTTCTATGCGCGAAAAGAGGTGCAGGGCATCCTATCTTATCTCAACTTCTTCGTGGGGCTAGATCCCAATCACAACGCAGCCGCTAAATACAAGGAAGCCGTCGCTCCTTATTCGGACGAATGGTTGCTCGCTCTCTTGAACGTCCCGGATCGAAAACTCTCAAAAGCGATTGGAGCGTTGCTTAGAGGCGACGCACAGTGGCGAGGAAAGACGATTTGGGAGGGGATGGCCGCTTTTCACGCCCCGGACCTTAACGCTGACAGAGCCTTGAGGAAGATGAGACAAGAACTTCTGGAGATCGAAACTAAGGTTAAGAACAGCTCGACTGCCGGAGAGGCTGTGAAAGCCATCCGGCAGATCACCGATTTCGACGGTTGGCTCCGCAGGACCAACGGGAAAGAAGACAAGGACAACGACAGGATTCAGAATGCGGCAAGATTGCAGGAGGCTGCCTCGCACTAC
>JAYVOT010001072.1:0-3008 GCA_043757795.1 Chthonomonadaceae bacterium
CTTGCTTGACGTCAGAACCCAATCTCATTTGTCGCTGACCGCTGGCTTAAATGGTCTATGACACTCATCAAGTCTGAACTCTTACGATTCGAGGTCGAAGAAAACGTGATTCGTCGTTTGAATTTCACAAGTGAGCGCTTCTCACAGTTCGACCTTCTGATCTTGTCCCCCGTCGACTCCGATCAGGAGCAATCTAGGCAAAAGCGGCACGAAGAGAAGAGCGAGAAGAGTTGTTCCGGAATTGAGCCAGACTAAGTGCGAAAAGGCGAATCCTGCTTTCTTAAAGAGGGTTGAGCCTGTCCAATCCGAAAGCGAATTCGTGAGATTCCACACGCTCATCATCACGGAATACCCCAGAGCTTCACTGCCTTTAGGAGTTCCGCGCGAAGCAAGATCGTAGACGGGAACCATCGCAAGAGTTCCTGAGATTCCGGAGATGGCAGTGATCCAAATAGCTGATTTCCAATCGTGATATTGCAGATAGAAAAGGGTTCCCGCGGCATGAATCAAAATGCTTGCGTTAAGAAGCTTCCTGAGCGGGACTTTTTTGCAAACGGCATGGTAGAGCATCGTCGCAAGCAACCCTGAACCGGCTCCCACAAGGGTGAGAATTCCCACAAACTCTTTCGAAAATTGTAAGCTGTTCGTCTGAAAAAAGAGCAACGGCGTTCCGAATCCCGGTGACGCCGCGATCAAAAAAATCATTCCGGCAGCCCCTAAGAGCGTCCGATTCTTCACAAGCCCCTTCAACTGCCTACCCGTCTCCGACCATATCGAAAGGTTCAATTTTGCCTTGCGCTCCTCCGGCAAGCAGAAAAGGAAGAGCGGAACTAGCGCCAGGTGCATAAGAGACCCGGCTCCCATCGCCATCCAAAAGGGCAAGTGCGCCGCCATCCAACCTCCGATAGGTCCTCCGGCAAGACTTCCAATTCGGAACATGCCTATCCGTTGGGAGGTTAGCCTCCCCTGCGCGTTATGCCGCATCCCCACCTCCACCATCACTCCTCCGAGAGTCGTGCTTGTCAGCACAACCATAGAGTACATTATCGCGTAAGTAATGAGGAGGCTATTCCAGGTATGAGTGACCAATCCGAGGGCGAAGAGTCCCACTCCTGTCAGAAGCAGACTTACTAGCAAATAGCTTTTTCGGCGAGAACCGAAGAGGGGCACGCTGTCCGTAATGACTCCCGCGATAGGCTTAATATAGTTTGTAAAGATGCCGAGCGCTAGAAATAAGGAGACTTGATCTGCAGAATAGTGAAGTTGATCTTTTAGGAGGAATTTCAACGGCAGGTCGATGATCCCAAGACCGAGGTTCGTACCGACCCAACCGAGGCTCAACAAAAGAGCCATTCGATTCAATCCCGAATCGGATTTATCTCCGATATTCGCTCTCCCGTCAACTGACATTCATACCTCGTTTCTACGAACTTGTCTCTTTCGTGAAGATCACTATCGACTATTTACCAAAACGTGCGCTTTCACCTTCTTCCGGAGGTGAATGTCATTGTTGAACGATGGGAATATTTAGGCAATAGAATCCGACGTCGAGTTGGCGAGGCGAGGTGGGTACGTAGGAAGCAAGAGCAAGGAGCCGATCAAGTCCGGGCAGGAAACTACCTTGAAGAGAAGGACTATGCGTTGATCTTCTACCTCCTCTTCAAAGATTCTTTCCCGACTTTTCGACGCAATTCTTTTGAACAGGGAACTAGCTCTTCGATGGCGATTAGGAATGAGGAAATACGACTGGGATACGTCTATGCGATGAGGATTATTTGTTGACCAGTTGATCAGTTGCAAACTTCTTTTCAAGGGAATGAAAAATGCAAAAAAACCGTCCCGAATAATATTATTCCGGGACGGTTGGGTTGAGCGTCCTCCTTAGAGGAATGGTTGGAGATCAATCGGGAAGATCGACGAAAGTGGGCAAGTAGCTCTTCCAGATTTCGTTTTGCCTTCCAGTCAGATATTTGGTCAAGCTGATGTACGGCACGTAACGCGGACGCCTGGGCGTTCGCAACAACTTCATCCCGACCTGATGCGCGAGTTTGTCGCTCTTTTTCATATTGCATTTGCGACAGCAGCAGACGAGATTCTCCCAGGTGGCGGGTCCCCCGGCATGTTTGGGAACGATATGATCGATGGTCATATCTCGCGCAGTCGCTCCGCAATATTGACAGAGGTTGTTGTCTCGAGCGAAGACAGTTCTTCGCGAGAGCTTCAATTCAGGCATAGGACGGCGGATGTGCCCGCGCAGTTTGACGACTGACGGCATGATGAAACTGCCGTCGGTCGTCGCGAGGTTATGATCGTCGGCGTGCAGAATATCCGCTTTTCCGAGGTAGACCATGACGATGGCGCGACGCACATTGCAGACATTCAACGGTTCGTAATCGCTATTCAAAACAAGCGTTTCATGAGTCATGCTGTTTCATCCCTTTCACAAACGTTTTGGCAGGTCGCCGTAGATTTCCAGGGCGGGACAGTGAGCGCTCTGGAAATAAAAAACCCGCTCCATGCGGACAGCGCAGAGCGGGCATTCAGACACGAAGTCGCGTGCATTGCACATCATGATGGTGATGTACGTGGTGAAGATAATGCAAATGGACTGTCGAATCTGGTTTCATTTCTGTTTTATACCCTCTTGTGCAACGAGTTTGCAAGCATCAAGTTTCCTAATTCGGCTATTTCGAACTTTCGGAGAACTATCAGGCAATACGCAACTCGCAACACCTTCACTCTCAATGACAACTCTTCAATGCGTTTTGTTGCAGTATGAAAAAAATTATTCCAACTTGCGCAAAGTGCAACGCATACCACTTCTTACGACGCAATTCTATCAAATGTTCCCGGAATTGTCAAGCTCAGATAGTTTTGATTTAACCGTTCATCTTCCAATGAGAAATCGAAGAGAATATATCCAACGTAAGCCCTATTGTTTGACGAGGTAACCGCCGTTTTTCGAGTTAACTGCTGATGTTACGCAGTCCTGACGACCAAAGGATTTT
>JAYVOT010001073.1:0-3002 GCA_043757795.1 Chthonomonadaceae bacterium
CTTCTTAGGAACTAAATTCATGTCTCAGCGGAATTTCAAAGTTTGCGGTTCGCACAGGAATATTAGCAAGATTGATCTCGAATGAGGACGACGCCGTTCATGCGAAAAAGTTTGAGTTCATGAATCGCATTTAAAAAAGGAATTTGCTCTTCACTCTAAGGAGATCGCCTCCACTGCTCTCGCAACAGAGCTTTCATCTCCTCAGTCGCATCAGAGGCGACTTTGCGATTCGCCTCGACCAACTTCCAACCATGTCTGAGAGCAGCTTGTTCTGTCGCTTGCTCCGTATCTCTGCGAATTTCCACAAGTAGAAGCTCGCGTTGTTGTCGCGAACTTTCCAATAGTCGCTCTCGAGCGGAAACTCCTGCCATCGCTGCTTCGGTGTTTTTGCCGGGAAGAAAACTCGTCGCCGGAAGAGTGAGAACGGAGGAAATCGATTTTAACGGCAATACGGCAGTTTCGGGTAGGGGCACAGGATCGAGTTTCTGAACTTGCAGCGCTTCCGTCACCTTTTCAGCTATGTCTGCATCCATATCGGACTGTTTCTTTGCAAGTCTTTCCGCGCTCATCGCCTCCAGAGACTTAAGGATTGCAGATCGTTTTGAGTTTGATTGAGCGGTCAAATCCGCGTTCTTCAGATTTCTAAGACTTTCATTCAATCCCTCAATCTCATTGACAACCGCTTTAAGTTCCGCTCGAGATTTGTTCAATGCCAGGTTGTCGGAACGGGTGACTTGCAAGTAAACATTGATCTGCGAAAGGAGGATCGCCTGTTGAAATGAGAAACTTTTGATCTTCTCCATAATTGCAAACTGCTTTATAATGTTGACTTCTCGAAGGATATTTTCCGCTTCCAACAGCTTCGCGCCAAGCTCTTTTTCAACCCGTTTCTGCTCTCTTTTTCGTTCCTGACCCATTAGGATTCGATTAGTTGCAGAAAGCGAACGGTTCAATCCCTCCGCATATTGTCTTGCGTCATGCTCAATCTGACTCTGGCGCTCCACGCCCTGCGACAAAGTCATAGAGGCATTCGGAGGCAAAGGCGCAGGAAAATCGGGAAGTACGAAAGCGTTTGCATTAGACGCTTCACCTCGCTTCCCTATAAGCGCAACCTGCTTTTCAAGTTCCGCAAGTTGCTTCCAGGAAGGGTGATAGGCTAAAAGAGGCTCCATCCTGACGTAGCGAAGAGTTGCAGAGGGCGCAATCGCTCTCCCGCAACCCGTTAGATTCACTATGAGAAGCAGGCATATGAGAGTTGCAACGCCTGCAGCTCTGTTTCCGCACCGCTCGTCAATAATCATTTTTGCCGCCTTGTCCCCCAGACAATCTCTATGGCGTTTTTGTCCCTTTAGGCTATGCCGTACAAGGCGCTTACCCGCCTCGCTACGCGGCTTCGCCGAGTCGTCCTTCGGACGAGATTTTACGAATGCGGAAGTCTTCCCGGTAGAGCCGGGTAATTTATTGCCCGACGATGCTGAGTGTTGAAAACACCCGGCTCTGTGGGAGCGCCGCATAGACGGGTTTTCAAAGTCCGTTTCTCGTGCGTGACCATTGGCTAAGATGCAGTACGTCTCGTCAGTCTGAGGCTAAGCCTCATCAGTTGGAGTTAAGTTTCTTCAAGACGTCTTCCGTGATGTCGGTATCTGCAAACAGAACGACTTCATTGCTAAAGACGAGGTTATATCCTTTGTCTTTGCAAAACTTGTTCAAGACTTCGCGGATATCTTTGTCCACTTTCGCGTTGAATTCGTCTTGCTTGCCCTGAATCTCTTCCGACTTGGCTTTATTAAAACCCTCTCCCTTGATCTGGGTGTCTCGCTGACGCTTTATGAGCGAACCCATCTGTTTGCTGTCGATTTCGGAGATGTCTGCGCTTGGCTTGCCCTGCAGCGTCTGCAACTCTTTGACGAGATTTTTGTGTTTATCTTTGAGAGCTTGCATTTGATCCGTTTCCGGTTTTGTGAGCGGAGGGGTGACAGCCTCCTCTTTAACTGTCAATTTCGCGAGGGCGTCCTGATCTCCCGTCTCAAGCAGAGGATACTGCGATAGAATCGTGAGCGTCGCTTTAGCGATATCTTCCATCTTTTTGATGGATTCACGAGAAGCGGCTGCAAACTTGTATTCAAAGACTAATTTCCGCGGATTCACGACGGCTGTCTTCACCCCCAGATTTTTGTCCTGTCCAGCGGAGGCTCCGGTAAGGGAGGCGACGATTCCCAGCAAGATCGCAGAGAGCACGGTGGCTCTGATAAAAAGCAGACTTTGTGAAGATTGATCCGGTTGACTCATTAATTTTTTCCTATAGCCCTCGCGAGCCTATGTGATGCCCTCTCTCAGGCCGATAAGTTATGAGAGAAGTTCGATGTCTATTTTCTAGAAACTGTTTCCAATACTGAAGTGAGTTCGCCCGCCCTCGTCCCCGAATCCGTAATCCAGCCGGATGGGACCGAGAGGAGTTCCGACTCGTATGCCGAGTCCCACGCCCACGTGAGGTTTGAATCCGGTTTGGGCGAAACCGTTCAAGTTTACGTTTGAGAAACTCCCTCCCCAGGCGTCGCCTGCGTCGAGGAAAAGAACGCCCTTTAGTCGCCTTGCAAGCGGTTGACGCAATTCGACGGACCCCAAGAGCGTATGCGATCCCCAATAACGATCTTCCCGATATCCTCTGAGCGTCTCCGCACCGCCAACAAAGAACTGCTCAAAGAAGGGAAGGGTGCCGACTCCGGAACCGATGAGGAACCGGAAGGCGAGCGATGATTTTTCGTCGCCGATCTTTTTTCGTTTGCCTTGCAGGCTGTAATAAGACCGAAACTCGAACGATCCTTTGCCAAAATTGATGCTCCCGACGACTGACTGCGGAAACGGCTTTCCAGTCGAATCGAAGAGTTGCTTCAGGTTTGCGTGCCCTACTTGAAAACTCGCGTTTTGATAGCCGCCCGCCACAGGGTCTAAAATCAAGTCGCGAGTGTCGTGCAAAATGGCGTTCGTGAGCGAGTAGATCG
>JAYVOT010001074.1:0-2996 GCA_043757795.1 Chthonomonadaceae bacterium
CGCGAGTTACGGGCTTTCGATCTGTGCGGAAAGAGTAGCTCTCTTCAAGGCTGTTTCCGAAGGCGCAACCGTCATTCATTGCATTGCAGTCAGCTGTCAAAAAGCAAGCGGACAGGACCCTGTAGGGACTAAAATGCCCTGCGGAGCCTGTCGTCAGACGATATCGGAGTTTATGTCTCAAGACTCGCAAGTGATTATTGACGGCGCAGGAGCGTGGTCAGTCGCAGAGCTGTTGCCGCAAGCCTTCGAACTCGGCGAGTCGCATTTCATCAAGCAATAGAGCGCAGTAAATCACGATTCAATCAGCTAAAGACTTACGCATTCGCATAATCGCCCCCGAAGGACGACGCCGGAGAAGACGCGCGATAAGTTTATTATCCGCTTTAAATTAAAAATTTTGCTCATGTAGTGCGTTTCATTAAGAAAAGGAGTTCCAATCCATGCACGACGTAAACACGTCCCACGTCATTTTGAACTATTCGCTTACCGGGCTTCTTATAGTCTTAATCTGTTGCTTGATCCCGCTCACTATGCACGTCATCCAATTGTTGACGCAGGCGAAGACGACCGTTAGTTCGCTTGACGCGACTAAAACCGAGCTGGACGCGACTCTGAAGCGTGTCAATACGATGCTTGAGACAGAGGTCACGCCAACGATTCGTGTGCTCAGAGCGACCGTCGCCAATTTGGAAACCACCACTCGAGCTGTCGCTGACACGACAGAGGTAGCAAGGAAATTCGCCTCTAAAGCGGCGCCCTACGCAAATCGAATCCCGCAACCGACTACGGCAATAGCCGCTGCAAACCCGATCGCGAATATCGGGATGAAGATCGCTTCTACTATTCTGACAGCTGTCGGAACTAAAATATTGGCGAACCTGGCAAGCTCTCTTTCAAAAAAAAAAGGAGATGAACGCGAGTCGTCCTCTATCTTACGCAACGGAGTCGGGAGGGTTAAAGCGCTTCCTCCCGGAGAACACGGCGACACGCGCATTCAATTGAGCAATAGCCCTAAAAGAAGGTTTTTCTCAAAAGGGAAAAAGTAGAAAAAAAGTGGTTGTTCGCTAAAACGGAAGCCGCGCGGAATACGTATAGTAGTTTGAAGAGTCCTGGCGAAAGTGCGGACAACCTCAAATTTGATCGTCGAAACAGTTTCTAATATAGATGCGATACGTTTCAGGAGGAACGAAAAAATGGAAAATGAAGATAGAAATGTGCTTGTGAGCGTACTTGCCGGGATCGGCATAGGAGTGCTCGTCGGAGCGGTTGCCGGGCTTCTTCTTGCGCCTCACACCGGGGAAGAGACACGAGACAACCTCGGAAAATCGCTCAACGACTTGAGCGACAAAGTGACTGATCTGGGCAAAAATCTAGGAAATAAAGTCACTACGGCAGTCGACCGAACTCGCGCGCAGATGTCGCAAAAACTGGGCGAAGCGTCCGCCGACTCCGAAGGGTCTTCCGAGTAAGACATGCCGGACTCCGAAGCGAACCTGGAATCATTGGAGCGCAAAAAATCCGAAAACGCCGACGTTCAGTCGGCGTCTTCTCTTGCGCCTGCCTCGTCCGAATCCGTCAGCGTCACGTCCAGAATCTTGACTCGCATTCATGAAGAAGTTCCGGAACCGCCGTTGCAAATGCGCGCCACTTATCCGTTGGGAATCTCCCGTCGAGGGTGGCAACGCTCTTTTTTTTATCTTGTAATCACTGCCGCCGTGCTGTTTTTCTTTTGGCGCGTTCAGTCGGTTTTGCCTCCTTTCATATTCGCCTTCGTGCTTGCGGCGCTCATAGACCCCACGCTTCGTTACATGGAGAAAAAAGGGCGTCCTCGCGTCCAATCGATCCTTACTTTATATCTTTTAGGCTTGTTGCTAGTTGTGATCGCTGTGTTGCTGATTTTTCCGGCGGCTCAAAATCAGATTGAAGAGTTGAGTTCAAATTTCAATTCTTACTCATCCGTCGTCAAAAAATCGGCGAATCTCTGGCTGTCTTCCCACATCAACGTTTTGAAGTTCTTCGGAATCAAGCAGAACTCCGTAGACACTCTTCTGAACTCCAGTTCCAGTCCTGTTCAGGGCAAAATTTCGGAGACTCTCGGAGGCATTACCTCCTTCCTTCAGGGGTTGCCTTCGCAAGCTATCTGGCTCATTTTGCCTGTCATTTCCTTTTTCATCATGAAGGATTTTCATGAGATTCGCGCCCGATTGATCGCTCTTTTCCCCCGCCGAATGTACGCTCCCATAGATGAGATGACGAAGGAGATCGTAGAAGTTTTCAGTTCCTATCTTCAAGGGCTTACCAAAATCTGCTCTCTTTTCGGAGTCATCGTCTTTTTCGCCCTCTGGGCGCTCGGGGTACGATACGCTCTCTTCCTCGGCATTTTGGCGGGCGTCTTCTACGTCATTCCTCTCATCGGTCCCTACATCGTGGCGGCAGGGGCGGGAATTCTCGCTTATCTTGAACCGCATACGGCTCTCTTCATAATTAAAATTCCTGCGGCATCGTTCAGCTTCGCGATTTTAATCGCCCTCACTGTCGTTGTCATCCAAATCAGTTTCGATCAAGTCGTCTACCCGCGTATTGTGGGAGGCGCTGTCGGCTTGCATCCTGTCATCAGCATCTTCGCCCTCCTATGCGGAGCGACTCTGTTCGGAATTCTGGGAATGATTCTGGCTGTCCCTGTTGCAGGGGCGATTCAAATACTCCTCACTCGAATTTTCCCCCAGTTGATTCGCCCCGCCCCGACAACTCTGTTGAATCCGCAATCCGAATGAACTTGTCGCGTTCACCGACACTCTCCGAATCGGGAGACAATTCGCCCCGATGATTTGAACTGCGAGGTTTGAAATGCCCCTTTTCGCCGGTGTTTGCGAAACCAATATCACTCCGCCCATCGGAACTCAGATGACAGGTTACGGATGGGTTCCCCAGACTTGCCTCGCTATTCATGACGAACTTTATGCACGCGCTCTTGTCATCGACGACGGTTTCACAAA
>JAYVOT010001075.1:0-2993 GCA_043757795.1 Chthonomonadaceae bacterium
GGTGTTGCGTTCTATTCACTGAAGATTTGAAGCATTTCGGTCACGTGATCGGGACTGAAACGTGGGGAGTCAAAGTGATGACCAGGAGCATGCTTCTACAAAAGGATCAGATGCCTGTTGACTCAAATTGATTGGGAAATTAAGAGGGGTTCGCTCCGCTAGTCTCGTCAATCCTTCCCGCTCGCGCGCGCTTTCCGGGTAAACTATCATAACCCATGTTGCGCGGAGAGGTTAGAAACCCTAGTATCTCAAACGCCAAAATCGCAGATCAATATATCGCCGGGAGAATGAATTTGCCAGAGAATTTAAGAAGTCGAATCGTCACTGAAGGAACGCACCGCGCCCCTAATCGCTCCATGTTGCGAGCGGTCGGGTTTGGAGACGATGATTTCGTCAAGCCCATCGTCGGGATTGCAAACGGATATTCCACCATCACGCCCTGCAACATCGGGCTAGGACTTCTCGCAAAACGCGCCGAAGTCGCCCTGCACAAAGCGGGTTGCATGCCGCAAACTTTCGGAACCATTACGGTCAGCGACGGAATCTCCATGGGAACCGAGGGCATGAAGTACTCCCTTGTTTCGAGAGAGGTCATCGCGGACTCTATCGAGACCTGCGTCAACGGGCAGAGCATGGACGGACTCCTCGCGGTCGGCGGATGCGACAAGAACATGCCGGGAGCTATGATCGCCATCGCACGGCTCAACGTTCCTGCGATTTTCGTCTACGGCGGAACGATCAAACCGGGACATCACGACGGCAAAGATCTCACGGTAGTGTCCGTCTTTGAAGCAGTCGGGGCGCACAGCGCCGGAAAAATCGGCGACGAAGAGTTGCATCAAGTCGAGTGCAAGGCGATTCCAGGAGCAGGCTCCTGCGGCGGAATGTACACCGCAAACACCATGTCCTCCATCATCGAAGCGATGGGGATGTCCCTACCCTACTCCTCCACGATGGCCGCCGAAGACGAGGAAAAAGCCGCTAGCGCCGTCAAATCGGCAGAAGTTCTTGCGGAGGCGATCAGGCGACAAATTCTCCCGCGACAGATTATGACTCGCAAGGCTTTTGAGAACGCGATTTTCGTGACGATGGCGCTTGGAGGCTCGACTAACGCAGTGCTCCACCTGCTCGCAATCGCGCACGCGGCGGAGGTTCCGCTCAATATCGACGACTTTGAAGCGATTCGAGGGCGAGTCCCCGTGCTTTGCGACCTCAAGCCCTCCGGCAAATATGTCGCGACCGATTTGCACCGAGCAGGCGGAGTTCCGCTTGTGATGAAGATGCTTCTCAATCGCGGAATTTTGCATGGCGACTGCATGACGATCACCGGACAGACGATCGCAGAGTCTCTCGCCGAAGTTCCGAACGTCCCCTCGCCGGATCAAGACGTGATTCGCCCGTGGGATCAGCCGATGTACGCGCAGGGACACCTCGCGATTTTGAAGGGAAATCTCTCCACGGAGGGTTGCGTCGCGAAAATATCCGGCGTCAAAACGCCTGTCATCACTGGTCCGGCACGCGTATTTGAGAGCGAAGAAGAGTGTCTGGAAGCGATTCTGGCAGGCAAAATCAACCCCGGCGACATCCTGGTGATCCGCTACGAAGGACCTAAAGGGGGTCCCGGAATGCGAGAGATGCTTGCTCCGACCTCCGCGATCATCGGGGCGGGATTGGGTGATTCGTGCGCCCTCATCACGGACGGGAGATTTTCCGGAGGAACTTACGGCATGTGCGTGGGACACGTCGCACCGGAAGCCTATACGGGGGGAACGATCGCTCTCGTTCATGAGGGCGACTCGATCACGCTCGACGCGCATCGCCTTTTGATCCAATTGAACATTCCCGATGAGGAGCTAGCCGCCCGCCGCGCCGTCTGGACTCCCCCCGCTCCTCGCTACACGCGAGGCGTCCTCGCGAAGTACGCCAAACAGGTTTCAACCAGCAGTTTGGGAGCGGTGACGGATTGATGAGAGCGGTTTAAGCGTAGAGATTAATGGACGAGGAGAAAATGGGATTGAAATCTCGCTATTTTCGAGGAATTATCGGTTATGATGCGGAATAACGGTTTAACGCAGGCTGAGATCGGCGTTTTTGGCGGGAGCGGGTTCTACAGTCTTCTTGAGAATGTTCAGGAAACGCGGATTTCCACGCCATTTGGAGACCCGAGCGACTCGGTGTTTCTAGCGGAATACGCCGGCAAACGTGTGGCGTTTCTTCCCCGGCATGGGCGACATCACACCATACCGCCGCACAAAATCAACTATCGTGCGAATGTTTGGGCGATGAAGAGTCTGGGAGTCCGGTATCTCCTGAGTCCCTGCGCTGTCGGGAGCCTGCAGACACTGATCGAGCCGGGTCATTTCGTTGTGGCGGATCAGTATGCGGATCGAACCAACGACCGGATCGACACATTCTATGAGGGACCGGACGTGTTTCATGTGAGCGCGGCAGACCCCTTTTGCCCCGAGCTGCGAAGAATCGCTGTCGCCGCCATTCGTGAGCAAGAAATCACGGTTCACGAGTCGGGAACGCTTGTAGTCATTCAAGGCCCGCGATTTTCCACGAAAGCGGAGAGTCGTTGGTTCACTCAGGCGGGTTGGAGCGTAATCGGGATGACCGCGTACCCGGAAGCGCACCTTGCGCTCGAACAGGAGATCGCCGTCGTCAACATCTCGCTTGTGACGGATTTTGATTGCGGACTTGCCGGTCAGGTCGAACCCGTAAGAGCGACTGAAGTCTATGAAGTATTCAAAAAGAACGCCGAGTCCGTCAAGCGCGTGGTCTTGAGGCTTATCGAACAGATCCCGATCGATCTCGACAGCCCGCAACATCACAGTCTCGCCTATGCGAAGGTGGGATAGGCAGGGGTTAGAGGCATATGCGTTAACTTAAGCCGAAAGTTCGTTCTGGCGCGCCCCCGGCGCTCCACGCCGCCCCCGATTTCTGGAGTAAGAGAGCTTCTATTGGGAGTTTTTACCGTTCTAGGCGGATAT
>JAYVOT010001076.1:0-2992 GCA_043757795.1 Chthonomonadaceae bacterium
GATTGATTCCCGCCGTACAGCGAGCTTTAAGAGAAGCGTCGACTCGGAAAGATCGCCGAATCACGGAAGAGAAACTGATTCAGAGCGAGGAACGTTTTCGACTTGCGATTGAGGCGCTAAAAGGGATAGTATACGAGGTAAATCCGCTTGCGAACACGATCTACCGTTCCGAAGGGATGTATCCTCTCATGGGATTTCATTCTGAGGAGGCGGGGGCAAGTTTGGCCTGGTGGTATGACAGAATTCATCCCAAAGACGTTCAACAGGCAACCGAAGGAATGATGCGGGCGGGCAATGGCGAAAGGTTCTACGAGGTTGAATATCGTGTGAGACATCGCGACGGCAGTTATCGAAATGTGGTAGACAGGGGGCGCGTATTGAGCGATGAGACAGGACGCTTAGTACGAATCATCGGAGTCATTGGAGACATCACGCATCAGAAACAGGCGCAAGCCGCGATTGAAAATCTAAACGCGCGACTGCGCCGTGCAATGGCAGAAAGCCATCATCGCATAAAGAACAACTTGCAAGTCCTGGCGGCGATCGTGGACATGCAACGTTCAAGATACTCTTTGACGGTTCCAATCTCCGCTTTAGATAAACTAAGCCTGCACATCCGATCTCTGTCCTCGCTTCATGACCTGCTGACGCATGAGTCGAAACTGGGCGGAACATTTGACCGAATTCCGTTAAAGAGCACGCTTGCTGAGATCGTGAGTCTCATTCGAAATACATCAGGAACGCGTGAAATCGTTCTGGAGTCCGATGAGATTTTTCTACCTTTGAAACAGAGCGGCTCCTTTACGTTACTGGCAACCGAACTCATTTCGAACGCATTGAAGCACGGCAAGGGCGTAGTTGAAATTTCATTAAAATGGAAATCAGGCTCCGGACAACTTAAGGTAGCCGACAATGGGACAGGATTTCCCGAGGGTTTTTCCCCTGCAACCAATGCCAACATTGGGGTGAGTTTGATAGAGAGTCTTGCGCGTTGGGATTTGCATGGAACCGTAAATTATGCAAATGGACTCAAAGGAGGTGCGTGCGTCGAGGTCGTTTTTCCGATTCCGGCGACCGCCAGCTTAGATAGCGACCCAAGTCTCCCGCTAGAACTATTTCCAATCGAAAACATAATGGCGTAGCAGGTTTTGTACGAATTGAGCCTTAAATCGCGATATCCGTCGCAGAACTGCCGCCCCAAAGTCCGGCGCGCATTAGCAAAAACACTCGCCCCGCGGGCTTACGAACCGCAATTATTGGCAGTTCCCGCGCAAAATCCTCTAGTGACAATTAAAGGCGGCAGAATTTTCTACTCCACTAGATGAGTCTCCTGCGTCATACGACTGTTTACTTTCATGCCTCCTGCAGTCGCGGTCGATTTAACCTTCGTCCCTCCGGTCATTCCTCCCATATTCACTGTCATATTCATGTTCATTAGCGAGTTTGATTTGATGATCCTGCCCTCCGCAATGTCGAAATTCATGTCTTTCGTAATGGTCATCTCGCCTTGAACATTTGAAGCGCTCACGCCTCGCTGTTGAGACAACAAGGAGCTCATCGGCGACGACATCACTGATCGAAGGTGCGCAGTGCGGCGGTTTCCGACCTGTTCAAATCTAATGAAGGTTGTTTTTGTGATGAAAGTCCCTCCATTAGGAATTTTTTGAGTTTCAGACCAACTTTCGCCCGGCTTGATCGGCTTATTGGGGAGGATCAATCCGGAAGTATTCAGCAATCCCGCTCCGAGTGCAAGGGGGTTTGCAATCCCGCTTCCGGAAGTGCGCCCCAAGCTATCGCAAACGACGCTCATAACCGTAGGCTTTGAATCCATCGCTTTCGCTTGTCCCGGCATCCCCGTCGGCGTCAGAGATCCTGTCGATGTGGAGGTGATCTGCAACTCGCCCGCTCCGCTCTTTTGAAGCTTTGTTACCTTGACAAGTTGAGTGACTGTCATAGCGCCCCCGCCTAAAGCGTTTGCGGCTGGAGATTTGCGACTGGGCGGATTGGTACCTTTCGCCTGCGGCGCCGCAGGAGGAGTTAAGCCGGGCATTGAATAATTCATCGATATCGTACTCTGATACTTAGTTGTCTCGCCCTCTTTGAATTTAAGGGCGAGGGTCACCGGAACGTTGTCCTGCGCTCCTACTGGAAAAGCCATGAGGCTCCCAAGTCCCCCAATGCAGATAGCGACTGCCAATCTCGTTTTCGCAACCTTGACGTTTAAAGTAATCTTAGATCGTTTCATATCGCAATTCTCCTCTTTAATTCTTAATCCGTCCATTCACGTCTAAAAAATCAGTCGCTTTTCAGCGTCGGGACAGGGGTATTGACGGAATAGCCATTCATAAATCATTACTTCATTTTCATTTCCTTCTTCTTCATTTACTTCTTTTTCGTTGCCGGGGTTTCAACCGCATTCACGAAAAAGGTTGCCTGCACATCGATAGGGAGATCTAGCTTCGCACCGGGTCTGTCCGGGTCCGGAAGCGTGCGTTTCATTTCTACATTGAGATTGAGACGTCCGGACTCTACTCTTCCTGCGAAAGAGATTCCCTCTCCGACGCCAACAGCTTTTGAAAGAGCGGAGACGGCGACAAACTTAAATGTACCATTCAGCTTGGCTTCTCCCTTCAGCGAGCCAACCTGCAATTTCTTGTCTTGAGTAGAGTTCCCATCTTTGTCCAGAGTATCGTAGATCGTGGATTCCGAAGTCTCGCTGAGAGTTGCCGTCATCGTTTTTCGTCCGGCTTGCGCCGAATTCGCTTTCGCGCCGTAGATCGTGCGACTGGGCTGAGCGCCCAATAATCCCTCGGACGGAACCCATGACTCGGCGATACGAACCGGTTTCTCGCTAAATGCGATTGGGGCAGTGATGAGGAACAATTTACGCAGGTCGAGACCTATATTCACTTTGACTGTCGAAGCGCTGCCCCCGGTTACTTCTGCGACTGTCCCGTCCGGTCGGATTGTTGCGACCACGTTGAACAATTTT
>JAYVOT010001077.1:0-2989 GCA_043757795.1 Chthonomonadaceae bacterium
CATCGTAGACGTAGTAGCCGAGATTGTCGTCCTCGAAGGGCTTGCCGTCTCGAACGTCGATGCGCGTCGTCTTCCCGGTTTCGAGATCGAATACGAAAACATCGACTACCGGATTAGGGGATCCCGCTTTCGGATACGGCTCGACATCCAGTTTATCCTGAACTTCCGAGGTGTTCATTGCGAGATAGAAATCTTTGATCAGGCTTTCGTCAAACCGGTAGAAGGCGATTTTTTTACTGTCCGGCGACCACCAGAACGCGGTCGTCTGTTCCAGCTCCTCGCCGTAGACCCAACTTCCCGTGCCATATTTGACTCTTTTTGCGGCGTCCCCGTCAAGCGTGATTTTTTTCGGGTTGGCGTCATCCGCAAGCGAAAGCCACAGGTTGTTTTCTTTATAAGAGACCTTGAATTTTCCGTCCGGGGATGGGAGAGCTGCGTACTGCCTGCCTCGCTCCAGGGCTCCGGCGGGTCTTCGTCTTCCGCCCGGTCTGCCTTCGGTCGGATTGATCGCTGTCAGCTTTTCAATTGAAACGATCTCTTTTGTCGCGAAATTGACTCGGTAAGCTTTTCCGCCGCTCTCATATTCCGCTCCGCTCCCGTCTTTCAGCCAATTAATCGAGGTCGCTCCGCCGAAGAAGAGTTTCTGTCGAATCTCGTTCAGCTTTCCCCCCATCTCCTGATAGCGTTGATAGCCGGGCATTTTCGGCAGTCGATCCTGCCCTTTTGCGGGATTCCCAATTCCTGCCAGAGCGCTTGCGCAGAGCGGAATGAATAGGACGGAAGTAAAAATTCGAGCGAGGTCAAGTCGCGATTTCAAGGTCTGCTCCTTTTAAATTGACGAGCGTTTGATATGCGTCGCCCGGTTTTGAAGTATTGATGATACGATATTCTCCATCGCCCCGGGCTAGACCTTCCTATAAATGCGATGACGGAAACAGGGGAGTCGCGCCGAATATCTGGAGGCATGAAAAACGAATTCTTAATGCCGGATTGCCTTGTAAATGGAAGGTTGAAGAGCTACCCGAAGCGATGGATTCGTACTCATATTTAAGCTTAAATCTCTAGAAGATAAGACCTTCCATCGTCGAATATTCCTCTGCAACGTAGAACCTTTTGAGAGACGCGATGTCACAGTCACGAGCTATGCCGTGCAGTCGGATGAAAACTCGAAACAGGCTGCATCGGGCTGGAGAACGAGTTGAATGACCGACTCGAAGCGGTAACGGAGGCTGAGGAGGAAGTTGCCAATAGGAGTCTAGCAAAAGGAAAAGTCGCTCGGTTCGCGATGAACCGAGCGACTATATGGGAGCGGGGGTCAGACTCGAACTGACGACCTTCGGGTTATGAGCCCGACGAGCTACCGGACTGCTCCACCCCGCATCGTACAGAGCTAGTATGCCACAGGTTGGCTTGAAAGTCAAGAGGAAGTTTGAACCCTGCGCTTTGCATCCCGACAGAAGCGCGTCTGTCAATTGCGAACAGGAGTTTTAAGAAACCTCATTTGAGCCTGTCTTAAACCTCTGCGAGAGTTGCCGGTTGCAGATCAAACGAAGGCGATCAGCCGCTCAACTCCCTTCTTTTAAAAAAAGCGAGAGTCCCGCCCCCAGCGCAGAGCATTTCACGGCAAAACGATCGGGAGAGCCTGCGATACCCCGTTATGGCAAGCCCGCGCCAGGAATGTCCACTCGAATCATTTCGATTCGTCCTGCTTTCAGTCGTACGCACGCTTCCGGATCGGATGAAGGTGCGGTGAGTACAAAAAGATGTCGCCGCTCTGGACCTCCCAGCATACAGGCGTAAGGACGTGTTTCGACTGAAATTCTATCGACAATCTCGCCGCCCTTGCGCACTCTGAGAACTTCGTTTAAATTCGGAAAACCAGAGTTTTTCATCATGCAATCGAGGACTTTCCGGAAACATAAGTCCCTCGAGCAAAATTTCAGTACAAGGTTTCATAACTCTTTAATCCCGTGTTCGTGCGATCTTCATGATTATTGACTCCAAATGAAGAAGTATAATGTCTGCGGTCAATCCATTTCGAGTTTGGAAACCTGTGTGTAGTCTACGCCGCCGGGCCGAACGGCCCTGAAGGAATTGGGATAAATTACGCACAAGCGATCTTTCGTGCGCATTCTGCAGGATAAGCACGATAACGCAAATGATTTAAAGCTCACGCTAATCCGGCTCTCAGGAGTTGTATATGATTGGAGTCTAACCTCCCTCTTAATCGATGCTGAAAGCTTCGACTAAGTACGCCCTCTTGCCATCATATTTTAGATGTTCAATGGTGGTCTTTCGTCTTGGCCAGCCGATTCTGCCGGCGACGACGCATCCCATTAAGGGCGTGTCGGGCGATCTCTGTACGGACGTGTCTATGCTATACTTGAATCCAAGAAAGCGTGTTGACTCATCGTAAATTTACTCGTAATTCAACCGAGAATATGATTGAAGCTACGTGATTAGTCTGAGAAAGGACTACGTAAATGAACAAATACTTGATTGGCGTGATCGCTTTTTGTCTGCTCGCCGGACCGGCTATAAACCTGCCCCAATCTGCGGCGCAGACCAAAAAGCCTAAGCCGAAAGAGACGTCCGCACAGATATGTTTTGCAAAACTGAAGAAACTCGCCGGAGATTGGACGCATGATGCGGACAAGTCCGGCAAGGGGGATGTCTCGCTACGTTATCGAGTGATATCCGGAGGCAGCGCAGTCGAAGAGGAGATGATGCCCGGCTCGCCGCAATCAATGACCTCCATCTACCATATCGACAACGGCAAACTGGTCATGACGCACTATTGCAGTATGGGGAATCAGCCTCATTTGAGAGCCTCAAAGGCCAGCATGGCGTCCAAAATGGAGTTCGAGTGCGTCGGCGGCGGAGGCAACATGAAATCTGAAAATGACATGCACATTCACCATCTTGTGATCACATTTCTATCTGAAGACCATTTGACACAAGAGTGGGCTGCCAACAAAGACGGCAAACA
>JAYVOT010001078.1:0-2985 GCA_043757795.1 Chthonomonadaceae bacterium
CGCATTATGTTCGGTAGGTTTTATTCTTCCGCCAACCGAATGCGATCCATTATCCTTTCGAAAGCTACCTCGAACTCATGCGCTCGAATTGGATTCGCAATGCAGGAAGCGGAGATGCTCATGTCTTTTTTGTTCAAGCGAGCGTTCGGCACTATAAGCACATAGCGTGACGGCTCCTGAGAGGGAGAGTTTTGAATGAGTTGATCCATAGTCACTTCGACAGCTTGACCTAATGCGTGAGCGTATTTTCGAAAATTAATTCGCAATGGCTTATTTGAAAAGTGATCTCTCAACTCTTTTTCATACGCGGCGATCGGTTGGTTGCTGTCTCGATAGTTGAGATGTATCTGAATCTGATCGCTGTCGTTTGCAGGAGAATAGAGTCCTCCCGGTCTTTTCAAAACGACTTCTCGAACTTTTGAGGTCAATGTGATGTATCTGCCGTCAGACAAAGCTCGATCATCCGTAATCTGCAACATGCTGTCCGGATATTCAAGCTCTATACCGGTCTCCATTGGTGAAAGACTATGAGAAACGTATGACGACCAATGTGAAGACGAAGCGTTGCGATATCCAAGCGTCACCAGGATAGCGGCAGCGAAAAGAGCATATCGCAACGGCTTCCATTGCATGCTCCATGGCAATATTTTGCCCTGCAGTTTCGGCATTGCGGGGCGACGCTGATTTTTCAGCGCACTTCGCTTTCTCATAATAAGTCCTCCCTGACGATCAAATCCTCATATCCCGCTAGATTTCCTTCTGGTATAATGACGGAAAGCATTTCCGCCTTTGCGCGAGGGATTGTTGCCTTTCTAGTCGCTGTCTGCAATTCCGGACAGACTCGGATATGGAGTGTAAGAAATGTTGCTTGCTATTGACGTTGGAAATACCAATATAGTGCTCGGAGTATACGAAGGAAAAGGCGAATCAGCAAGACTGCTCGGAGATTGGCGAATTCGTACCGACCGGGATCGAACCGCTGATGAGCATGGAATGCTTGTTCGAAACCTACTGGACTTTCACGAAATCATACCCTCGAACATCCGAGACGTTGCAATTTCAAGCGTAGTGCCTACTATGAATGAAACTCTTTCAGATTTTACCCGCCATTACTTTCAAACCGAGCCTTTTTTCGTCTCATCAACGACGGTCGTGGGATTTGAAGTAAAATATCTGCCAGCCACAGACGTGGGAGCGGATCGACTTTGCAATGCCGCAGGGGCTTTTGAGAAGTACGGAGGACCTTGCGTCGTCGTCGATCTAGGAACAGCCACTACTTTCGATGCGATCGCAAGCAATGGAGATTATCTTGGCGGAGCAATTTTGCCCGGAATCGGCATTTCGATGGATGCCCTTTTCAGACAGGCGTCGCGCTTGTTTCGAGTCGAGTTTTCCGCACCGCCGCAAGCCATTGGAACAAACACGGTACACGCTATGCAGAGCGGTTTAGCTTTCGGTTTCGCCGGTCAAGTGGACGCTATGGTAGACCGTTTTGAGAAGGAGTTGGGCAAGTGCCGCGTAATTGCAACAGGAGGACTTGCCGAACTCATATCAAAAGAGAGCCGCACTATCGAACTGGTGGACCAACTTGTGACGCTGGACGGCTTGAGGATCCTCTTTGAGCGAAAACAACTTCTCTTCACTAAGGATAAGCGCATAAATTAATGCACTGGGTTCTGCTCATCTTTGAGATCAAACTGACCTAAATCCCAGTGCAATAACTGCTATGCGTTGCCTTCGCTAGCGGCACGTATAGAGAGAAAAAAGTCTCAGGACACCGATTTCATCAATCCGATACTGTGTTTCTCAAAGTTCCAAGTCCTTCGATAGTCACCTCTAGAGTGTCGCCGCTTTTCAAGAAGATCGGAGGATCTCTAAACACGCCTACGCCGCCGGGAGTGCCTGTGGTGATAATGTCTCCGGGGAGAAGAGTCATTGTCAGTGAAAGATAAGCGATGAGGAACGGAACATTGAAAATAAGGTTGGATGTATTTGAACTCTGCATCGTATCGCCGTTCAACTTTAGAGAGATAGCGAGGTTGTGCGGGTTTGCAATCTCGTCTTTGGTGACAAGATAGGGTCCTGTCGGGAAGAATCCGTCCGGAGTTTTCCCTCTCACCCACTGTTTGTCGGCGAACTGTATGTCTCTTGCAGAGATGTCGTTGGCGCACATATACCCTGCAACATAGTCCATAGCTTTCGATTCCGAGATATTTTTCCCTTTTTTGCCGATAACGAAGGCGAATTCCGCTTCATAATCCGCTTTCTGCGTAACTTTCGGTAGGGAGATCACGCCATCAGGATCATTCAGGGCAGTGGAATACTTTGAAAAGATGATTGCGCTCTCCGGGATTGGCTGATTCTGTTCCGCGCAATGATCTTTGTAGTTCTGACCCACGCAAATGATTTTCCCCGGGTCTCCGACAGGGGCGAGAAGATGAACGGAGCTTAAAGAGCGGCGTTCGTTCTTCGAGCTGTTCGTAATCGCAGCTTTTGCAGCCTCAAAGCCCGCTTCACCGGCTTCAAGAAAACCGCTCATAGAATGAGCGGACTGCTCTGTCCCTACGGATCCCAACTCGACTATTTCCCTGGTCTCTTCGAGATAAACGCCTAGAGCTATCCTCTCTCCCGTTCTGAATCTTACTAACTTCATTTTATCATGTCCCCTTCTGCAAACATATTTTGTTCTCGTTCAAATATTTCTTCGTGATTATACCGGTCGAATCGGTAGTAAAGTCAACTCCTATAAGAGTGCATAATCAACTAAACAAACACGTTAAAATAGAGATACGTACAGGAACCGCGTTATAAACCGAATTTTCAGGAAAAAAGTAAATGAAGCGTTGCTTCCATATCCGCCTGCGTCGCTTTACGAATACGAACTCTTGTGTCGCTCTCTGGTTCTTCTCCGTTTCGGTGTTCTCTGCGATTCAATTGTACGATTCCCAGAGATATTTCCCCCAACCAGTCAAATTGACTCTGATC
>JAYVOT010001079.1:0-2984 GCA_043757795.1 Chthonomonadaceae bacterium
GGAATGGGCATCCCTGATAAAGACAAGTCAACGCGTCGTTCAGCCATTTTTGTTCACAAGCGCGCAAGTCACGGCAAATATTGAACACGGATTGCAAAATTTTCGGGGCGCTGAAAGAGAGCGTCCTACTAATCCGCCAAACCATGTTCAATTGGTCTTGATTTCGTATGAGTTGAATTCGTCGATCCGGAAATAGCGTCTTGCAAAGTGTTTCCGGGTTGCCTTCGAATTTGCTAAATCTAAGCCCGAACTTTGCTTCTTTCGGCGACGATGATCGCCCGCAGAGTGTCTGCGGCGGAAATCAAATCGTCATTGACAAGTCGGTAATCGTACCGGCGTACGCATTCCATCTCCGTCCTTGCTCGTTCGAGACGAGCCTGAATCAGGACTTCGTCATCCGTCGCTCTGTTTCGAAGGCGGGTCTCCAAGACGCTGAGCGAGGGAGGTTCCACAAAGATTAGTATCGCGTCTGGAGCGATATTTCGCACTGCGTTAGCTCCCTGAACTTCTATCTTGAGTATGACGTCGTTTCCAGCCGCTCGTTGTTCTTGAACTCCTCTTAACGGAGTGCCGTAGAGATTTCCAGCATACTCGGCATACTCCAAAAACAGTCCTGTTTTTATATCCGCTTCAAACTGCGCTCTCGTTATGAAGTGATAATCTTTGCCATTAATCTCACCGGACCGCGGTAGGCGAGTCGTGGCGGAGACGCTTCGAGCTACTCCCGTCATCTTTTGAAAAAGAGCTTCCAGAACACTGTCTTTGCCGACCCCTGAGGGTCCTGAAAGAACAAACAGTCGCCCTTGACCCATCATCGCCAATCCAGACTCCTTGCTTCTCGTTCACTCAAAATATTAAATATAAACATATTGTAAGAGTAGAGAGAGGCTGATTTCACTTTTAGTTACGCTCCATTATAGCGCTCCGAAGCGTTTCGGTCAAACAGTGCAGCGTCATTTTCATGAATGCAAGAATTTACAAAGTGAATCCGATTCATGAATTGGTTCTACCTATTCAAATGCGCCGCGATGCTCAAGAAACACATGATTTCTAAACAAGCGGAGAAAAATTGATTTAGTTCTTAATGTTGATGAGGGGAGGAGACAAGATCAATAATTGAACATTCCACTGAATTGGCGTCGACTTGTGAAGTGAAGATCAAATCGGCAGGAGAGAAGCTCTCCTATCGCGAATAGAGAAGTATGGATTTTGAGACGCGGGAAACCGCAAAGCGCTCCGAGGATGAAACTGGTGAAAATGCCGGACTACCCTGGTATCGAGGTGTCTCTCGATACGCCTGGGTTGTGCTCGCCGTGGCGGCTCTAGGGTGGCTTTTTGATACCATGGATCAGAATTTATTCAATCAGGTGCGAGTCCGTTCTCTCAATGAGATCCTTGCTCCGGAGTTTCTTCACGCGACTCCGGGGGCGCTTGATGCCGCTGTCAAAGACTGGGCAGGCAAGGTCACGACCGTTTTTTTAATCGGATGGGCGGTCGGAGGAATGTTTTTCGGGATACTGGGAGACAGGATCGGTCGCACTCGAACAATGGTAATTACAATCGCCATTTACGCCCTCTTCACCGGATTGAACGGACTTGTGCAGACTCCGCAACAGTACGCTCTCTGCAGATTTTTGACGGCTCTAGGAGTGGGCGGGGAGTTCGCAGCAGGAACTTCGCTTGTTGCGGAAGTGTGGTCGCAACGTTCTCGACCGATGGCGCTGGGGCTATTGCAGGCAAGCTCTGCGGTCGGAAATGTGATGTCCGCTACAATCGTTATCGCCCTTTCGAGCGTCGGTTGGCGCTGGACATATGCGGTAGGCATTCTTCCCGCCCTGCTTGTGATCTGGATTCGAAAGGCGGTGAAGGAACCTGAGAAATGGCAAGAGGCGAAACAGAAAGCGCTTAAGTCAGGAAGATCGGGCGAACTTGGCAACCTGAATGAGCTTATGCACGACCCAGTATTGCGGCGAAACACTCTTGCAGGAGTTCTGCTTGCTACGGCTGGGATCGGCGGATTATGGGGAGTCGGTTTCTTTTTACCGGAACTGATCACTTCAACTCTCAAGCCGATGGTTCAGCGTCTTCCTGAGATTGAATCACTCTCCGGAGAAGTCAAAAAGAAGGCGATCGCAACAGCGCTTCAAGTCTACAGCAGTAAAATCTCTATTGCACAGCAGGCAGGGGCTTTTCTCGGAATGTTCTCCTATGCCGCGCTCAGCCAGAAAACCGGTCGAAAACCGGCTCTATTTCTTTTCTTAATCCTCGCGTTTTGCTCGATACAGGCAACTTTTCATTTTCTGCAAAACTTGCAGACAGCTTTCATTCTGGCGTTTGTTATGGGATATTGCGCCCTTGCGCCTTTTTCCGCTTATGCGGTTTATTTTCCTGAATTGTATCCGACACGACTTCGATCTACGGGAGTGGGACTCTGCTACAACGGAGCGAGACTGCTTGCCGCTTTCGCTCCTCTCCTTCTGGGAAGCCTTTCAAAACGATTTGCAGTGGCAGGGGACGACGCAGCAGGTCTTCGAACGGCGGCGAGCATCGTGGCGTTCGTTTATATTTTCGGGTTCATCGGGTTGGCGTTTGCACCGGAGACAAAGGGAAAGCCTTTGCCGGATTAGAGCGCTTTTGAATTAGTTTTCGGAATTGATAAAACGTTTTCGCGAGTTGAGAGGGAACTGCGTAAATTACAGATTCGGCTTAATTGGGCTACTGAATTCGAAGGGCGGACTGAAGTCCATCCGAGTCGTTCAGACTTTATAACTGATGTTACGCAGTCCTGAAGACCAAAGGATTTTTTCCAGAGCGCTTTTGAATCCCATGACTAAAGTCACGGTCTCGGTGGCGCTTCGCGCCGTATGTCCTTCGGACATGAGTCGTGACTTGCCTGCCCGTAGGACTGCCATTCCTGTGCCAGTTTGCAGGGGCGTCTCTCGTTGAACATACTCCGCACCTTGAGTATCGTGTGCGAAGCACAC
>JAYVOT010001080.1:0-2984 GCA_043757795.1 Chthonomonadaceae bacterium
GTCGATGCCGGAAGAAGCCGAGATCAGGGCGGCAGCGGCTTAGGCTTGAACATAGTGCGTTGGATCGCCGAGTCTCACTCCGGCGCAATCAAAGTGCAGAGCGAGGTCGGCAAGGGTTCCGTCTTCACAGTGCAACTGCCGGGCGCAAGCTCAACGAATTGAAAAATTGCGGACTTCAGCCTCGACGGGTATGAAAGCCCTAGCAAACGAATGGGCGTTCTCCGGATGCGAGATACCGGGGTCTCAAAAACCAATCTATTTGCGTGAAGTTTGAAGGTTCTGCATAGCTGTGTCCAAAAAACGCTCCCGCCGATGGCGCATTTGAAAAGCGGCTCTGCCCGATGTGACGATTCCCAAAGTTGCGGGTTGGATTATGTCCCGAAGGGCTTCCCGCCGAAGGCGCTATAGTGAAAAAGCTCTGCCCGTCGGGACTGTTGATGGCGATGCAGTGAATGGAGACGCTTTCGGCGTTTCTCACGTTCGGAGCGCTCCCATTCATCTGCAGAGTGTTTTCAACACACGGATTTGTTGGTTGCGTAACATCAATTATGAAAACGACAAGAGATTTTTGCATTTCCCTTTTGTTGAACATATTGCTACGTTGTGTTATAATAGAAACGAGAAAGATTTTTCGCCAGGAGCCACCTGCTCTCTGGTCACGATCCCAACCCGATGACCTCGACCGACTATGCGCCGCATCCTCCGGCACAACATGGCAGGGAGCGCCCTCCGACATACGGCATTCGCCGGGAAACGGCGATAGACGGTCTACTTTGAAGTGAACAACCAGGAGAACTAAACGCATGAGTTTCGACGAATTTCCGCCGGACTCGAAGAAGCCTCGCCAGGTGGCGGAAGGCTCTTCGACGCTCCCGCAGGAAACGTCTGTAACGGATGCGCCGCCCGCCGCTTCCACTCGCCGACGCAGTGTGAAGCCCGCGGGGTCTGACGCAGCATCCTCAATCCCGGCATCCGAAGCGCAAACCCGCACCCGCAGCAGTCGCACAAGACAAAAACCCTCGGAAACGAACTCCGCTACCGGCGAAACCGCCGCCCCGGAACCAGCCTCCCCCGATGCTTCTGCAACGCCTTCGCCTCGTCCAACCCGCCAACGCAGTTCCCGACCTGTTTCAACAAAAACGCAAAAAGAGACAGTAGCGGATCCCGTTTCCACGACTTCAAATGAGTCTGCGGAGGCGTCTCCTACGAAATCGCTTTCTAAGAGACCTTCAAGATCGCGAAGCGGCGCAAAAGCTACGAATTCGACTACAGATGCGCCGGAACAAATCTCGCAAGCGACAGAAGTTTCGGATCAACCGGACCCTTTGCAAGATTCCTCCAGTCCGGGCCACGAGACCAAATCTAGAACGCGACGCCCTGCTAGATCGCGCAAGCCTGTCGTTATAGAGGCGAAGGACAGCCAGAATCTGCAAGACTTGCCTACTGTCGAAACGGAAGCTCCGAGCATTGAGAGCCTTTCCCGGTCGGAAGAGAGCGTCGGCGAAGGAGAGTCGCTCGATACCTCTCGCAATAATCGCTCGCGAAGACAACGTCCCGCTCGAAATCGTCGCGGGGGCAAAGCCGGCTTGGAGACCAATGGGGAGACCCAAGAAACCTCTGTTCAGGAAAACTCGCCGTTGGTTGAGGTTCCATTCGGCGGCGACGCTTCGGAAGCGACTTCCGACGATGACGAAAGAGATGGGAAATCCAAGCGAGGACGACAACGCAACCGGAGAGGAACGCGACCTGAAAGAGTCGTCTCCGCTCAAACTCCCGTTGAAACGAACCTGGCGCCCGCCGAACCTATCTCTGCGCCTGTTCCAATTCCCGATCCGGTCGACTACTCCGTCGGGGGGCATCTCATTTCGATCAACGGAACTCCGCAGATCGTCATAAACGACAAAATTTACCCTCCTATACTCTTCTTCGGAAATATCGAGGGACCCAAAAATCAACAAGTCGTTCTCTCCGAAGTGAAACGCGCGGCCGATGCCGGGGTTCACCTGCATGCGACTCTTATCGAACTGCCTGCGCCCCTCTCCGAGTCCAACGAAGCCCTTGATGAGATAGACCGTCGCCTCAGAGCGATTTTGGACGCGGACCCGGAAGGGTTCGTCATGCCGAGAATCGTGTTCGTTCCTGCGAGAGGTTGGAAACGCGAGTACCCGACGGACATCGCGACCTATTCTGACGGGACGACCGGAGACCCTTCGATCACGAGCGAACGTTTCTGGAAAGAGGCGGAGCACTCTCTGGAAATGCTTGTCTCCCACCTTCGAGAGTACTCCTGGGGTTCGCGCGTCTTCGGCTTTCACCTCGAACGCGGAGAGTGGTTCCAACCTGCCGATCCGGGATACGACCGAAGCATCGCCAACAGAGACGCTTTTCGAGATTGGCTAAGGCAAAAATATAAGAACAGCCTTGTCGCGCTTCGAGCCAGTTGGCATGACGGCGACGTGCAGTTCCACACGGCGGAGATTCCGACCATTCAGTCGACCCCTTCGCAGTCCCGCGCTTTTTACGAGAACCGCCGGGAACGTCGGACTATCGACTTTCATGAGTTCACCTCGGAAAGTACTGCCCGCCGACTCATCTCCCTTGCCGAGTCGATCAAGAAATCTTCCAAACGACAGGCCGTCGTCTCGGTATGTTACGGCTACACTTTCGAGTTCGGACATTCGTTCAGCGGACATCTGGCGCTGGGAATGACTCTCGCCTCCAACGCCATTGATATCTTCTGCGGGCCGCCCTCCTATCGGGATCGAAAACCGGGAGGCGCCGCCTCTCTCCCTGGTCCAGTCGACTCGCCTGCGCTAAACGGGAAACTCTGGCTCTCCGAGGATGACACGAAGACTTACCTCTCTCCTGTTCAGCAAGACCCGGATGACTTCAACCCGCGCATGACGGACAAATTTCAGACCGATCAGGCGCACGCAAGAGCGATAGGACGCGCTCTGAGCCAATCTACGGGTATCGGATTCATG
>JAYVOT010001081.1:0-11062 GCA_043757795.1 Chthonomonadaceae bacterium
CTAGTTCCAATAGAGGGGAATGAACGTTCCCCTCTATTGGTTGATAGTCTAATTGACTTGTTTCTACAAACATTTTTATTTCAATTCACCCTGAGGAACGCAAATGGATACGAACCGAATTTCCGGACGAGTTGCAGCAATGACGCTCGCATCCGTTCTTACGCTGGCAGGTTGCTGGGGCGTATGGCGACTACGCGTCAGCGCAGCCACGCCGGCGTCGTCCTCCCGATCAGCCTCACCGGTCACGACGCCGGACGCTACGTTGGCAACAATACAAACCCCTTTGAGGGCATCAGCGAGCGACAGAGAGATCGACAAGTGGGCGGCGCTGGCGAAAAAAAAACCGGGTGAGGCAAACGCGTGGGTGCGACTCGGCGATAGTTTCATGCAGAAGGCGCGAGAAACCGCTGACTTGAGTTATTACGGCAAAGCGGATGGATGCTACGCCAGAGCGCTCGCGATAACTCCAAAAAGAACTGAGGCGCTCATTGGGCAAGCCTGGGTGAACAGCGGCAGACACGAATTCGAGAAGAGCGTTGAGTCGGCTCAAAAAGCTCTGGCGTTCGATCCCGAAAACAACGAAGCCTACGGACTGATGGGAGATGCTTACGTTGAGATGGGGAAATACGATGATGCCATAATTCAGTATCAGAAAATGCTCGATTTGCATCCCGACCTCTCTTCTTACAGCCGAGGGGCGCACATGATGCAACTTACCGGAGACACGAGAAAAGCCCTCTGGCTAATTGACAAAGCCATAAAAGCCGGGGGACCTTTCGCCGAGAACACGGCATGGTGTCGTGCGCAAGAGGCGCAGATGCTGTTGGGAGTAGGAGCTTATATGCCGGCGAACAAGCTGATGACGGAGGCGTTGAAATCCAATCCGAAGAACTATCATCTGCTCGTGACGCAAGGAAAGGCGAAATCCGCCTTGCAGCAGTACCCTGCTGCAATTGAGAGCTATAGGAAAGCCATCGAGATCGCGCCGCAGTTGGATGCAATAATCGCTCTGGGAGATTTATACAAAGTCACGGGAAAACCAGATCTCGCAAGAAATCAGTATGACCTTGTGGAAAGCATTCATAATTTGAACAAGGCGAACGGAGTGAGGGGTGATTTGCAAATCGCTCAATACTACGCGGATCACGACATTCATTTGCCGGAAGCTCTGAAAATGGCGGAAGAGGAGTGCAAAACGCGATCAAACGTCTATGCCGAAGACATCCTTGCGTGGTGTTATTTCAAGAACGGTCGACTCCAGGAAGCGAAAAAATCGATAGTGTTTGCGTTGAGCAAAAAAACTCCTGAAGCTTTGTTTTTGTATCACAAGGGCATGATAGAAGCGAAGTTAGGAGAAGTTTCCAATGCGAGAAAAACTCTTTATGAAGCTTTAAGCGTCAGCCCGAATTTCCACCCGATTTACGCAAGGAACGCGGAAGAGGAAATTAAAAAGCAGGGAGCGATCAGTTCTGAAAATGTGAGCGGCAACCCGGTTTCACTGGTGAAAAAATAGGTTGAAAATTAATCCCAATGTTGCCTTGCTGTAAACTTGCTGACCAATAATAGTAGTACGAATAGAATTGAGCTTATAGAGTCAATTTCATTCTAGCTCTGTCCTTGAACAAGATAGAGTTTGCGAACGAGAGACGTTGCTTTTTTATATTTCCCTCCGCCATTTTTGACGGAGGGCTTTTTTGTCATTTCAAATAATCGGCCGTGATGACGGAGGAAAATCCGCCGCGTACGGCGAAATCGCCTGTGACAGTCATTCTTCGCGGTTTACAAGCTTGCACGAGATCATCCAGAATTCGATTCGTGACTGCTTCATAAAAAATACCCTGATTTCGGAAGGCGTGAAAGTAGAGCTTGAGCGCCTTAAGTTCAAGGCAACTTTCGTCCGCCACATAATCAATGGTTATGGTAGCGAAATCCGGCATACCTGTTATCGGGCAAACCGAGGTGAACTCCGGGCAAGAATGCACAATCCGAAAATCTCGTGAGGGCTTAGGGTTATCGAAGACAGCGAGGAGCGAAATTTGCGCTTCGTGAGTGATAGTTTCCAAGTGCGGGGCGTCCTTCTAGTGAAAATGGATGCAAAATAAATCAATCCAATAGAGTATACTCGACGGAAGCGAAAATATTTTGCAAAAAAGGCGTTTCGGTCTTTAGCGCCGATCTGCAGAGTTACGATACAGTTCTAATCGCTTGAGACTTTACGTTTCTTTTCTTATTGTAAAGAAGTTGGGTCGCATTCAGGCTTTTGAAAACATTCTAGGAAATGGAGGGGTTCGTTAATGATGATAGTAAGATTTGGCTATGTGGGGATTCCATATGATTCCCGAAATGCAGTCCGCCGTCTATCCGCCCTTCGTCCTGACTTGATTTAATTTAAGTTCGGCGTCGGCAGGTAGATTTAGAGAGCTTCTTCTTCTAGCCCAATTGCGTCTCTGCAACTTTTTGTTGCATAAGTCGGTCATTGGGTTGACAGGAAGGCATCGGCGGACAATCCGGCGGTCTTTTTTGTTGTGTTTGTCTTTGTTTGAGGAGAAGCTTCCCGAATGTCTCACCTATTTGAGCAGACGCAGAACAGAGTGAACTGTTCTCAAAACGATCTGTGCGACGCGTTAACAACCCGGATCGAGAAAATGGCAGCCTATTTTGGCAGAGCTTGCGGCATGGATTCAGATGACCTTCGCCAGGAGGCGTGGGTGGCTGTTCTAGAGATGATGCCGAATCTGGACCGAAACGTCGGTTCTCCGGAGCAACATCTGTTGAAGCGAGCCAGATGGCGAATTCTCGATACTATCCGTCGCAATCGCAGACGCCAACACACCCCGCTAGACGACCTTCAACCTCAGGCTCTAGCTTATCTCGATCCCAGAAGCGACATCGACATCGCCGAGTTCCAATCCCGCCTCACGGTCATCCAGCGCAGAATTCTTCGCGCCCTGATGGAAGGTTATACCTGGAGGGAAGTGGGAACGATCCTCGGTTGCAGTTCCGCTAACGTCGCCTATCATGTTCGTCGCATACGCGAAGCCTATCTCACGCTTACAACTGGGGATTCAGACTGATGCGGAGCGCTAAGCTAAAAGTCCTACTTTCACCGGTAGGACTTTTTTTTGCGTTGGAATACTCTCCTGAGTTGGCAACGAAGCCTTCTAGTCTCTCTTCCAGTCGGGCTGACGCTCTCGAATCTAGCGCACAGACAGGCGTCAGAGTTGGAAATTGATGAGATTTGATTTTAAGCGCTGGACTTTCGGCGTCTTTCCCGACACTATGAACTCTACTCCTTCGTCTTGCAGACGTTGCAACTGGTCTGCGACCCCGCCGGGGAAGAAAGCCATTAGCTCTCCGGAAGGCTTGACTAAACGCCAATAAGGAGTTTTGTTCGCGGTATCTTTTGCAACGGCTTTCAAAGCTTTTTGAGTAGAAGGCGGGCAGACCGCTCGAACATTTTTTCTTGCCGCTAGTTCTTCTCGAAGTTGGACAGTCGTGACGAGCTTGCCTTCAGGGATCTCCGAAAGCAAGGCGGCGACGGTTGCAGGGCAGGGGATCAACATTTTTCCTTCGCATCCGAAAAACTTCACCCGTTCCGGCGAGATTTCAACGATAATATCTTCTTGAATTTCCACTCAAACTCTCCAATTAAAATAATTTTTACATCTTCTTGGCTTCACAGGCAATGCCGAAAAATACGTGATTAGCTTTAGTTGACGCATATGCCTTACAAGCCTCCTATTCCCGATTCCGGAGGAAGATGAAGGTGGAAAATCAAGTCTAGAACCGTTCTTAAAAAACCGGCGCTAAACTCTCCCAGTATCAGCCCGATGAAAAACGGGAGAGCTGTTTTATAGGCGCGCAAACCGCCGTATCGCAGAATCATGACCTTGCAGAACCAACTTACGAAGATCGGCAACCAGAGTCGAAACAGCCCAAAACTACCCGCCACAAGATAGCCCGCCGGGTGGAAGGGCCACCAGACGAACCTTGCCCGCATTCCGGCAAGAAATAGCGAGAACAGGCAACCGAAGACGTACGCCCCTAGTGCGCCTGTATCCGGTTTTTGAGGCGATGAGAGCCAACCTTCCAGACGCCCCCAGGGATCTTGACCAAACGCCCATCCGGCAGGTCCCCGAAATTTCGCGGATTCCAGCCCGACAATATAGGTAGAGTGCAGAAAAGCCCAAAAAGCGACGATGGTACCGAAAAAACTCGCCAATAGGATCAGCTTTGTCAACGAGGACAGCGAAGTTCCCGTCCGATGCCCCAACCTCATCGCATCCGCATGATTTTGCATCGGAAGTTGCCGGTGGGTACGCGTCATCCAGAAGAAGAGAGTCATCACGGACAGTTCGTTGGGAGTCCATGAGTTCGTACCCGCTATCCTTTGCATCACTTGATCTGCGCCTACCTGATACAACTCGAAGGTCGGCAAGCCCAATTCCGCACGCAATCTCGCCACAACAATCACGATAACGAAGAGAATTCCCAAAAAGAGCAGAGCGGTCGGGAGGCGCATTCCGGCGGCGACTGCGAAAGAAGCCATGCCGACGGCTCCGGCGATGAGTCCGAAAACTGCCAGACGATAACTCATTGGTTCCTCAAAGTCGGGGCTTGATGCAGCGCTTTTCTTCCTTGAAATGGGACGTGTCGCTACCTGCCAAACGAGTTTGAGATGCGATTTCGCGGCGAAGAGTATCGTTGCGAACATCCCGAAGATCGCACCAACGCCCTGTTGCGAGATGTAGGGAAATTTCCCCCAATCCGTGTAGCCCATCGTGGCCGCGCCGATCAATTCCGCCCGACTGAAGAACATAAAGAACCAGACGGAGAAGCCGAGTTGAGTCGGCAAAAGGAATCCTAATCCGTATGCGAACGGGAATGAGCAGATCGGAATAGAACCGGCGGCGCTCCAGGGGAAGGTTTCCGTCTTGAAAAGTTGCACTCCAATAGGAAGCGAAGGCAATTCAGGAAACAGGCTGTGAATCATATTCACGATCTGCCCGGTCGCCCCGATGACGACTCCTATCCACAGTAGTCGTGAGGAGAATAATGATTTCGTATCGCTCAAAATCTCAATCGGAATCTCAGCTATAGGATAGTTGAGTCTTTCCGCATCCCACTGTTTTCGAAAGATGGAGACCAGACAGAGCATAGTCCAGACCGACATTATTGTGAAAAGCGTCCACCATCCCAGAGGAGCAAGCCAGGGTTGAACGTGATCCCAACGGTAGAGAGTCGAGTTCCCTTGATAGAGCGATGAAACCGCTTCTTTATCGCTCACGATGAGGTGCGTCGGCACGTGCGGGAGAATTTTCGTCGCCCAGGAGGCATTTGTTGCAACGTGCCTGGAGAGATAAGTGATCGTCGTAAAGAGGATTTGAAGTTGATCATGTCCTGCGAGATTGCTTGCAATCACGGTGATGACGTAAAGCGATACCATCTCGGACATGGTGAAGACCCATTTGGGACGCACTTTGCGAAGAACGACGTTGATCCCCAACAGGATCAGCAAGAGGGCGATCGCATTGAAGTAGAGAGCCTGAGTAGTGCAGTTGTCCGAATAGCTAATATACTCGATTTCCGTGATCCACCAGGCGTTGGCAATCATTAGAAAAGGTGCGATTATCAACACGCGCAAAGAGAATGCGGAATTCCTTGCAACGGTAGGTCGAGCGGAAAGAGTCTTGCCGTTCCGCTTCGCGATATCAAAATTGTCGGGGTCTTCAGAGGATCGCGGCATCAGGTAAAAAATCCATTCTTTCCATGTTCTATTCGTCGGCAAGGCGTGAATTTCAATCTTTACAAATCACGTTGAATTATGTTCGCCAATCTTGTTCCTCTTACCTCCTGTCCCTGAGAGTCGCCTCTCCCCTCCTTCTTCCTGATTTCAGCTTGACTCTGACCTCCAATCACTGTATAATCAGGATGGATGTAGGATGGGAAACTATTCCCTGTGATTTTGAGAGGTCTAAGTGCCGGAAAACGCCATGCCCAATCCGCAAAATACCGAGAATTTGACATTGCGAAGCGTTTTGAGGGTGTCGCCGGGGCTTGCTCCGGAAGATAGCCTGGAGCGCTTCATTCAACTCACACGCTTTGAACCTTATAAATCGCTCCCGGTATTGCGAGACGGCATCTATCTTGGAATGATTTCGCAGGAAGATTTTCTTCCGGCGCTTTCTCTGAAAAACATGGAAGATCGCGAAACGGCGCTTTCGCAACCGGTTTTACAACTTCTCCGTTCAGATTTGCCTTCTATACGCCCCAATATGAGTTTGCTGGAAGTCGGCGAACTCTTCAGCGAGACAGGATCGCTCACTCTTCCGGTTGTAGATGAAAACGGTTGGTGCTATGGAATCGTGAATGCAGGCGACCTTCTGGTTCCTACTTTGCCCAGGGCGGTTCCACAACAAATAGGCGGCATGGCAACCCCGTTCGGAGTGTATTTGACGGATGGAAATCTGCAGGCAGGCGTAGGCGACAGGGCGCTCATGGCTTCGGGGCTTTTGATGGCGACGCTTTTTATACTTTCCTTTGTGATCGTTCAAGGGGGAACGGCCGGAGCGTTGTCGCTTCTGCACCAATCCGCACTCGCAAGTCAGTTGTTGAATGAGGACAGCGTCCCGAAAAATCCCGCGATAGCTTACGCTGCTATCGGAATTTCGATACTGAATACGGCTGTATTTTTGGGCCTGATGCGTCTCTCGCCACTTGCAGGGTTCCACTCTGCAGAGCATCAAACAGTACACGCAATAGAGCGAGGCGAGCGTTTGGAAACCAACATCGTCAGCAGAATGCCCCGCGCTCATCCGCGTTGCGGCACGAACTTGATTGCAGCGATGTTCGTTTTTTTCACTACTCGTCAGATATTTGAGAACATTCCTTATCTCTCCGGAGGCGTCGCGGCTTTCGGCGACATTCTAGCTGGAATGACCACCCTTTTTACGTGGCGCAAAGCAGGGACTTTTCTGCAAGAGCGATTCACTACGAAGCCAGCCAATCAGCGAGAAATATTAAGCGGTATTTCAGCGGGAGCGGAGTTGTTGGAGAAGTATCGGAATCATCCTCCTTTGCGCTCGTCCTTCTGGCGAAGAATTTGGTGCATGGGCATGGTTCAAGCGATGATAGGCTCAATTCCGGCTTATGCGCTCTTCATGTTTCTCTGGGAGCGTTATCAGCATATGCTCATTCGCTAATGTCGCGATTTTCTCGCAACAAGAGCGACTGTCTTGATAGAGATAAATTTCATCTCATCAGGACGTATGGTCTTTCCGGACAAGAGTTCAAGTCGTGAGACGAAATTACGAAAAAGGCTGAATCAGCTTCAGTCCTATTTTTGTTTGAGATTGATGATTCACAAGGAGCGGTTTGTGATTACCGAAGATTTAGCGGCCCTGGTGCGAAGCGCAGTGTTGACAGCGCAGAGCGAAGGCGACTTTGCCACTTTTGAAGACGATTTTCAGGTGTTCCTCGAAGTTCCGAAAAATCGCCTGCATGGAGATTTCTCTAGCAACATAGCGCTCACTTTGAAGAAGGCGACCGGGCTGAACGACAGCCGAGAAATCGCCAATAGAATTCTCAAACGCCTTCTGACTGGCGACAGCCTCGTCATAAAAGTTGAGATCGCCGGACCTGGTTTTATGAACTTCTTCTTGAAGCCGACCTGGTTGCAGGATGAACTCGTCAAGATTGAAGCGGAAGACAGGCGTTACGGGACTTCCGACATCCGTGCCGGTGAAAAAATACTCATCGAGTTCGTAAGCGCCAATCCTACCGGCCCGATCAGCATCGTGAACGGGCGCGCCGCCGCGCTTGGAGACGTTCTGGGTAATCTCCTCGCTTCGCAAGGTTGCGAAGTTCAAAGAGAGTTCTACATCAACGACGCACTCAATTCCAATCAACTCGAACTTTTCGCTCAAGCCGCTTATGCAAGATACCTGCAACAATTGGGACATCCTATCCGATTTGCAGACGGCAAGATCGAACCCGGCGAACCGAGACCGGGCGCGACGAATGAACTTTCCACGACGAATTTCCCGGAAGACGGCTATCCCGGAGACTACGTCAAAGACATCGCGAAGGAAATCGTTGCAGCGGCAGGGGCGAAATACGACGATGCGCCTCTGGAAGAGCGAGCGCCCTTCTTCCGAAAGACGACTTTGCAGTGGATGCTGAACACTCAGAGAACCACGCTTGAAGCCTTCGGTCTCCACTATGATACATGGTTCTACGAAAGCTCGCTTTATGAATCCGGCGAGGTAGAGAGGTCGATTCAAACCCTTAAAGAACGTGGATTCGCCTACGAGAAAGACGGCGCGCTCTGGCTGAAATCAACGGAATTCGGAGACGAAAAAGACAGGGTTTTAGTGAGATCAAATGAGAAAGCCACTTACATCGCCGCAGACGCCGCCTATCACCGAAACAAATTCGAGAGGGGCGCAACTCATCTAATCAATATTTGGGGGGCGGATCATCACGGGTATGTCGCGAGGTTGAAGGCGGGAGTTGCCGCTCTGGGATACGATGCAAATCGCCTGGACATCATATTGACTCAGATGGTTTCCCTGTTGCGAGACGGAGAGGCCCTTATCGGAGGCAAGCGAAAAGGCGTCGTAATAGAGTTAAAAGAGGATTTGATTGATGAAATAGGGAAAGATGCGGCAAGATTCTACTTTCTCCTAAGCTCTTACGAAACTCCGGCGACAGTGGATGTGGAACTTGCAAAAAAACAGTCGAATGACAACCCTGTCTACTACGTGCAGTACGCCCATGCGAGACTGTGCAATATTCTGCGAACGGCTCAGGAGCGGGGCATCAATTTGAAGCCCGCTTCTGAAACGAATCGGAAGGCGCTCGAACATCCTGCCGAACTGGACGTCATGCGAAAACTTTCGGATTACTCGCAAGAGGTCGCGTTTGCAGCCAAAGAGTATGCGCCGCACAAATTGACGAGATTCGCTATCGACCTTGCCAGTCTGATGAACGTCTTCTATGAAAACTGTCGGGTGCTTCCGCAAAAAGACGATCTTGAAGAGTCCGAATTGACTTCGCCGCGTTTAGCTCTTGTCAACTGCGCGAGAATCGTGTTGCGAAACCTGCTTGGTCTTCTCGGCGTCACAGCCCCTGAGAAGATGTAGCGCCTGCGAAAACCATTGAACGGAGAGTGTATGTTCGCTCTGAATTTCTATGCCGAGTACTACGAAGACGCCCTGAGGAACGGACGCAAGACTGTCACAATACGCACGGGAGACAAATCCGACAAGTATCAATCGGGAATGATCGTGTGGGTGACAGTCGGGCCCCGGTTCGGAAGAAGACAACAGCTGTTCACGGCAATCCTTGATCGAGTGGAAGTAAAAACGATCGACGAACTCTCCCCGCGCGAGATTCAGAAAGAGAACCCTGAGTTTCGCACTACCGAAGACGTAGTCAGTCTCTTGCAACGAATCTATTCGGATGACATCTCCGTCGAAGACACCGTCACGGTCATCCACTTCTCTCCAGTGTCTGAATATTGAGAAAAAGCCCATGCGACGCTGCCCCACTCTTTTCAAAATCACACTCATCGCAGTAGCAACGTTGTTTCAAACGTTCGTATTGCCTGCCGGATTTGCTCAAGAAATTGCAAGACCGCCTGCGACCGGAGCCTTTCGCGACAACAAAGGCGAAAACCACAGTTGGCAGATCACCTCTTCGCACGCCCTTATGTGGGATGGAACGCCGTATATCCCCGTCGGCGGCGCTTTTTCGCCAGCATGCTTGAACGATGAAACGGAATCCTCATGGCAAAAAGACGTCTCCAATTTGGAACTTCTCAAGTCGAAAGGAGTTTTGGATATTCTCATCTCGCCCAGGAAATCGCTCCCCGACATCAAGCAAACTCTTTTTCAACGATTGTTGGACTACCTTGACTCAAATGGTTTCAAGTACGGCATTGCGTTCGGAACTGGGCTAAACAAACCGTTTGCGGGTCATGTAATTCGCCCTACCGTCTATCGCTATCAAGAAAAAGGCGGACTGACTGCGACGTGGCAGGTTTCCAATACCAACGCCGCTCTCTATGTCGTGAGCGATCCCGACGGGAACGACGCCGTAGTCAAATGGAATTACATTGAGGTTGCCAACGATCTCGCCATAGCTAGTTTGGAGACGAAGGCCGAGCCGGACAAAGCGAAACCGGGAGACCGTTTGAACGCCACTTTGTATCCCCGTAAATTCTTGAATGAAGACCGAACTATTCCCGATCTCTGGGGCGGCTATGACGAGTACAGAGATCAGCTGTTGAGATTTTTCTCGAAAGTCAAACTGGGAAAAGGGTTTAGATTCTTTCTTGACCCCCTCGCCTCCCGATTGGGATTCAGCGGAGATGCGAACTATCTGATTCCAGACTCTCCGGGATTCAAATTAGAGTGGGAGGCCTTTCTAAACCAGACCTATGGCGGCAGTCCGGAACGTTTGAGGGATATGTGGGGTTTAGACCGAGACCTTTACAAGTCAGTCGCCGAATACGCGAATTTAATTCCACTCTGGGAAAAACTTCATGGGTTGCCCTACTATTTCAACCCGATTACAAAAGATAGCATCATGGTTCCGAGGAATCGGTCGCAATGGTGGGCGGACTTTCTCGCATTTAGAGAAAGCAGCATCAAATACTACATGAATTCGACTGCGGATATGCTGAAATCGCAGGTCGCAAACGTGCCCGTCATGTACACTTGGACGCAGACATCGGGAATCTTTCTAAATCAAGAATCCTCCGGCGGGTTCGACGGTCTTTGCCTTCCTGCAAGCGGCGGGGGAGACGCTGTCGCTTCCCGAACGTTGGTTCCCGGCTACAGCGAGATCACACAGTCGAGTCGTTCGTTGTGGTGTCTTGCGACGGAGGTCACCTCGCTAACAAAAACAACCTTGCCTAACGCTCCTAAAATCTCCGGCTCGCCTACGCTCATCAAGAGCGAAAGCGGTTCCGTGTCGCCTCCCGGAGGCTATGCTTCAGCACAGGTATTAAATCAATCGTTGGACAGACTGATGCAAATCGGGATGAAGGGTGCGTTCG
>JAYVOT010001082.1:0-11046 GCA_043757795.1 Chthonomonadaceae bacterium
CCTGCTTGTTGCCGGGACGATACAAAGTTTTCAATTAAACGCGAGAGACTTAATTCGGAGTTTGAGCAGTCGCCTCGGAAAGCGATTAATGCAACATAAAGGTTCAGCATTGCAAACGATTTGAATCACGAGAGGCGACAATTGATTGCGGTTTCTAAAGTCAGTCCGTTTTCAACTTTACGTTCATTATAGTCGAAGCGAACCGATTTGGCAAGTATTGGATTTTTTAACGCAAAATGCAATTGACAAAAACCATCTCCTGCGAATATAATGACGATGGAATAATGCAATTAGAATTCACTTTCTAAAAACGTTCCGAGTCTTTCATAACTCTTTTAGATATTATAATAAGTTGCAAGGTTGTTCATCAATGGCATCGAGTATGACCGATATGGTAAAAATAGATGTTTCTCTCTCGGATACGGATGTTGCGATTGATCCCGGTAGCGTCTCTCAGTTGACGGTTACGATCACCAACCGACAGACCTCCCCGGATCGGGTGGCTCTGGAAATCGAAGGCGTCGATGTGGAATGGTACGCGATTCCGGTCCCGGTTGCGAATATCGCTCCGGGAGGTCAAGCTGTTTTGAAAGTGCCGTTCAAAGTGGCTCGAGATAGCTCGAATAGAGCAGGGACTTATCCGTTTCTCGTTCGAGTTCAGGCGATGGAATCAGGCGAGATCGGAGTGGCGCAAGCCTCATTAAACGTGCGAGCCTACAACTCGTTGCAGGTAGAGCTAAACCCGAAACGCGCCATCGCTACCTTTTTCAATCCATTAAACGACTTTGATTTCACCCTTGTGAATCAGGGAAATGTGGAGGAGACGCTTGATCTGTTTGCGAGCGATCAGGACGACAGTTGCGCTTTCGAATTCGATGTGGATCGGCTCATTCTAAAGCCCGGTCAGACCTCGGTAGTTCCCCTTGCAGTTCGCCCCAAAGTCGCCACATTTCTAGGCGGAAACAGAATCTACGGATTTACGGCGTCGGCTCGTTCCCATGACGATGCCTACGTTTCAGCGAACTCGCATGGGCAGATCGAAAAACATGCCCTAATCTCACCATTCACCGGGATTTTTCTCCTTTTGTTGGGGCTTGCCGGTGGAGCTTTCGCCCTTTTTCGCCCAAAACCGATGGAGCCTGTCAAAATCATCAAATTCGCCGCCATTCCTCATCAACTCGTTCAAGGGCAAACAACCGTTTTGACCTGGGAAGTGAGCGGATTGCAAACAGCTAACAGACACCTTATACTTTCCCACACGGACGGCAAAACGGCAAATGAGATCACCGACGTTGAAGTGAGAGAGGACAACGGCTCCATGAAGGTGACTCCGGAAGGTTCCACGACCTATATCCTGAAAGCCTTCAATAGCGGCGGGACGGCCCCAATGAGGCGAGAAGCGGAAGTCAAAGTGACAGCAGCGCCGCCGCCGCCGAAGCCCGTCATCTCTAATTTCGAAGCCTTCCCTCTCAAGATTCATCAAGGCGAGGCGGTCATGCTGAAATGGACTGCAAAGAATCAAGAGTACTTCATCCTAGACGACGGCAACATCAAACTGAGCAAAGTGGAACAGTCTCGACTAGTGAACCCGGAAACCGATGCTACGTTCAAATTGAGAGCTTTCAACGGAAAGTCCGACTTTGTCGAAAAAGACGTCTCGGTAAAAGTTTTCCCCGCAAACGTCTGCATCGCTGAAATCGTGTCATTCGGCTTTAAAGAGAAACCTGTTTATATCGGCGATGAGGTACAGTTGCGATGGAGTTCTCGTTACTCCCGTGGCGCAAAATTGTCCTGCTCCGATTTGGACATTGACGCGCTTCTAGCGACTGTTAACGGTTCGATCACAGGAACAGGCGTGAGCAAGCCGATCAAATTCGGACGTCCGGATTCTGTGACTTTCACGCTTACAGTAACCGACAGCGCCGGGCAGTCAATCTCCAAAGCGTTCACTGTCACTCCTAAATACCATCCTGCCCCGCCGCCTCCGGAGCCGCAACTGCAGACTCAGCCGGATCCTGGTGCGGAAACGAATCCGAGCAAACCTCCTACAAACCCATGACTTAAGTATAAGTTGAAATAATAAAGGCTGACAAACATTCGTCCAACTTTCCTATGCGATGGAGCCAAAATTGGTTGGTCGAATGTTCACTTTCCCCTACCCTTGCGGACTGCAATGCCTGTCATATGGGGGATTTGCGGGGAATAGTTCTTACGGAACGATAGGTTAATATCTGATGTTGCGCGGAGGGGTCGATCCTCTTTTTTAGAAGAATCCGGAATTGCAGTGAAGAAAGAAACTCCGATCACGTACATTGATATCGTATCGGAATTGCCTTCACCCTGTTGACCCTGTCCATCTTCTACAAAGGTTCTGAAATCTTTCTTTCTCCCGTGCAATACGGAGAGACTTCAGAGAGGATGAAAGCGAATGCATAGAATGTGCCAGCCTCCTCGTTTTTCCATATGTTTCAAACATTATGTCAGTGCAAGCTCTTTACCTTGGCACAACTCCGGAATTCAGAGTCAACGCAAGCAAATTGAACATAAGAGGTTGTGCGCGACATCAGTTAATATCAAATTTTGAGAGTCTCAAACGTTTCGCGCCTAAAACGACTTCAATCCAAATCAGCCTATATGAAATTGGAGTGAGCCATTGTTTTTGTTATTTAGGCAATTCGGCCACGCGAATATTTCTGAATGAAAGGTCCGTCGTCGGGTCGTGTCCTTGCAGTCCGATGACTCCCGGCTCAGTTCTCCATCCTTTTCGGGCGTTGGTCTGGTCCTCTTTTCCCATATCCGTATAATCCGCAACCATAACCCCGTTCACCCAGGAGCCGTGATGTTTTCCCCGTGTGAAAAGGCTCATAGTGAACCATTCTCTGTCGCTTGAGACAACTCGACGTGCGGCTTGGCGATTGTAGATTCCTCCCGTACCTATGTCCACTGCTTTAGTCCGATCATCGCCCTGCCATTGATTCCGGATCTGTTGCTCGTAACCTTCCCAGAACTTACCTGCGTTCGCTCGATAGAACACGCCGCTATTCAGGTGATCTCCATTCGAGAAAATTTCGAGTTGGAGAGCGAAGTCCCCGTAAGCGCCTGCCGTTTGAATTTCGCCCGGTCCGTTCTTGATGTTCAGCCAGCCTTCAGTTGTCACGGAGTAGACGGATTTAAATCCCTCGACGGGTTTCCAGCCAGTCAGGTCTTTGCCATTAAAAACGGACTTGAGGGAGAGAGGGCGCAGAAATAGGTTTTTGAACTGAACTTTGCCCTCTCCTGCGTACTGCAGACCTATCGCCCCGGCAACATGCGCTGAATTGTGAGCGTCCATTGTTTTCTTGCCATTCACCTTCACGATAAGGTGATCGCCCTCGGCGAGAATATCGAAGTGAGTCCACTTGCCCACAGACTTTATTTTGGTCTTTGTTCGTGCAACTTCGTTGATGCTTCCAGTCGGCCATTTTGCGTGAGGGTCGTAGATATTAACTTCGTAGGAGACGAAGGGCGTGATTTCTCCTTCGGCAGGGCAACGCAGAAAGACTCCGCTGTTAGCCTTATCGTCGATCCAAAAATCGGCTTGAAGTTCAAAATCTGAAAACTCAGTAGTCGTACTTAAGAATCCTTTTCCCCCTGCAGACGCTTCGAGAAGTCCGTCGTGGACGCTCCATTTCGCCTCGCCTCGCGGGCGCCATCCGAAGTCGCTTTCCCCGTCAAAGAGTTTGATCCAACCCTGCGATATCTCGTTTGGCGTAAGCGAGTTATCCTGTTTCTTCTGGGGCGGCGCAGCGTTTGAAAAAATCGTAAGGGTACAAAGCAATCCTAACGATATTGAAAGCAAGCAAGTTTTTAAATGCATTTTCCACTCCTTGAATCGTATTTGAAATATTCCATTGTCAGAGTCCGCTTCGATGAAGTTTCAGGACTTGACATATTGTAGAAGGTTTTTGTAAAAAGGTAAAGCGCAAGACGGGAATATTTTTTTACATCCCTTAAAGGATGATTTTACCGAATTTTGAATTTGAGATAAATCATGATGAAGAGAAGCTGATGGCTAAATATGTTTCAGCGAGTGAGAACGGAAGGCGGGCGTTTGTAGCGACTCGGCTCGATTACGTAGGGATCAAAAGCAATAGAATGTTGAAACGTTCATGTCCAGCCTAAGAGTTGCAAAAAATCGACCCGCTCGGAAAGGAGCGATTCGATTTAAAAAATATCTGCGAAGTCCGAAGGATTACGAATTTAGCATATTGGCGACTGCTTTTTTCACGTCAGGCAGTTTTGCGAAGTCAACGTCGACGAAGTTGGCTTTTACTGAAGATGACTTCCAGTGGATGATAGTATTTTTAGACTTTGGGTTGATGCGGTTGCTTTCAAACTTGTGAAAATCAGAATAGCTTATTGGAATTCAATTGCACAGGATTTCCACCCCTGAACGTCGAACAACATACCATCTCAAACAACCACAAAGGCAAGGCGATGGCGGACTATATTTTAGCGTTGGATCAGGGGACGACGAGTTCGAGGGCGATCCTGTTCGATCAGGCGGGGCGCCTGGCGGGGATGGAGCAGCAAGAATACGCCCAACACTACCCTCAACCCGGTTGGGTGGAGCACGCCCCGGAGGATATCTGGGCGAGTCAGGCGGGTGTGGCGGCGAAACTTCTGCGAAATTTGAACGTCTCCGCAAGCCAAATCGCGGCGATAGGGATCACGAATCAGCGCGAAACCACGATCCTCTGGGATCGCAAAACGGGAGTCCCGGTCTGCAACGCCATCGTGTGGCAAGACCGCCGCACCGCAGACCTCTGCGCCCAACTGCGTGAAGAAGGTTTGGAACCGCTTTTCAAAATGAAAACCGGACTGCCACTGGACCCCTACTTCTCCGGCACGAAAATTCGCTGGGCGCTCGACAACGTTCCCGGCTTGAGAGACCGGGCGGAACGCGGCGAGATCGCTTTCGGGACGGTGGATTCGTTCCTCATCTGGCGACTGACCGCCGGGAAAGTCCACGCCACCGACGTCTCAAACGCTTCGCGAACGCTTCTCTTCAACATCGTTACCGGCGAGTGGGATCACGAACTGCTGGATGTCTTGCAGATCCCGCGCTCCCTCCTGCCGGAGGTCAAACCAAGTTCGCACCTGTTCGGCGAGACGAATATTCCGTTTTTCGACCGGCCGATTCCCATTGCCGGAGTAGCGGGAGATCAGCAGGCGGCGACCTTCGGGCAGGCTTGCCACGCGCCGGGAACTATCAAAAATACCTATGGAACAGGCTCATTTCTGCTGATGAACACAGGACACAGTCCGGAGTTCTCGCAAAACGGACTGCTCACCACCGTGGCATGGCAATTAAAGGCGAATCAACCGAAGACTTATGCGCTTGAGGGCAGCATCTTCGTCACTGGAGCCGCCGTGCTGTGGCTTCGAGATGAGCTACAAATCATCCGCTCCGCCGACGAGATCGAGGCGCTGGCGAACTCGGTTCCGGACTCCGGCGGCGTTTACTTCGTCCCGACCTTCGCCGGAATGGGAACGCCCTATTGGGACGCTAAGGCAAGGGGCGCGATCATCGGGTTGACGCGCGGCGCGGGCAGAGCGCACCTCGCGAAGGCGACCCTGGAGGCGGTCTGTTTCCAAACTTGCGACGTAGTGCAGGCGATGCAAAACGACTCCGGAATCTCGCTCATGGAGTTGCGAGTGGACGGCGGCATGACGAAAAACGATACTCTTTTGCAGATGCAGTCGGATTTTTTGGGCATCCCGGTCATTCGTCCCGAAGTCACGGAGACCTCCGCGTTGGGAGCCGCTTATCTCGCAGGACTGCAAGTCGGGTTCTGGAAGAACCTGGATCAGATCGCTGCGCAGTGGCAATCAAACGCTGTCTTCACCCCGAAACTGAGTCAGGACGAGCGCGAAAACCGCCTGCACCACTGGAGACGCGCGGTGGAACGCGCCCGAAACTGGGCGGAGTAGCCGGGAAATATGGGGAGATGATAATCCCGAAATACGCGATTCCTACCTTTCGCATTTGCCTGCCTTCCATATATTCGGCATCCTTTTCCGTAGTTAACAAGTTTTTTGTATTTCCTTATTCATTAGTTTCCGGTAAAATTGCGTCGGATTTGGAGAATCTGAATCATAGTCTAGTAGTCAGAACGCCAGAATGCACTATATATAGTATTAATGCCAATTTGAGTCATTTCAACCATATGCGGAAGGGTGCCAGAAATGCCCTTGATTCAGCAAAAAACCTACATATAGTATCATTCCAAGTATTGCCTCTATATGTAGCATCGATTTTACCGGAAACTAATATTATTCCGTCTCGGCATACTTTTCGCGTATTTCGCGGTTTATAATCTTCGTGTTTCGCGATTCAGAAATATTAGATCGAGGTATTCTGTTTGAGAAAGTTTTTCGCCTTCATTTTGCTGTGGTTATGCCTCTTTCCCTCTCCCGGATCCTGTCAAGAAGCGACGCGCTTCACCTCTTCCAATCTCTGGTTGAGCGGGTTTGCGGCTTCTCAAAAAATCCCCCTCATAGGGGACGTTGATGGCGACGGGCGAGCGGACCTACTGAGCCTCTCACGGACGGACGCCGGTTTAAATCTTGCCCGAACCTCCTCCCTCGCCAAACCCTATTTCCCCGGAATTGTCGGCTCTCGAATGGGAACCGGCGTCATCGCTGCCGTCTGCGCCTCTTTCAAACAGCCGGATCGCGCGGATGTCCTCACGCTCTGCGCCGACGGCTCGCTTCACCTCGCCCACTCCTATCAGTCCGCAGCCCGCATTTGCCTGGAAGAGACTCTTCCGCAAGTTCTCTCCGCTGCTCAAATGCCTAAGTTGCCTGTGTTCTCCGTCACCGCAGATTTTGACGGCGACTCGAAAACGGATTGGTTAATATTGGATGCCCTCGGTAAAATCACAGTGTTGCAAAATCGGACGGGTACGGACGGCGTCGTGCGATTTACAGTTCGGGCGCTCAAATCCAAACTGGCGCGAGTTCGTCAACTGTCCGCCGGGGATTTCAGCGGCGATGGGCGTGCGGAGTTGGTCAGCCTGAATGCGGACGGACTCCTGAGTCGATACCGATTGAAATTTACGGAAAAAGAAGTCTCACTCTCCTCTGGAACAAAAGTTGCGGGCGCCTCACCTGACGACAAGTTCGTCGTCGGGCGCTTCAGCGGGGCGAAGGAGGCGGACATTCTCATCGGGCAACGTCTGTTTTCAGGAGGCTCTCCTTCTCGCGAAATCCGGCAACCCAAACTCCCAACCGTTCGCGAAGCTCTCAACGACGCTGTCTGGCTTGCCGGAGACATAGACGGGGATGGAAGAGACGACTTGATTCGAGTTCGCCGCTCCGACGAACCTTCTATCGGAGACGACATTCTGATACATTTTTCCAGATCGAACAATGCCGTCGCCTGGAACTCCTGTCAGATGAACGACGGACTTCCGGACATTTGGAAATCCGGCGAAGTCATGCCGGGAGGGCTTAATCTGAAAGCGATGGGTTGCAGTCTCGGGCATAGAGATGTGATCGTGGAGGTCCAACGGGTCGCGGATGTGCCGGAAGCGACGGTCAAACGAGAGATCGACAAAGCAGTCAAATACTTTGCGAATCTCCCTATTGAGAACCCGGATCGACAGAGAGGAATCGCAATGCACGTCCTCTATCGGGAGCCGATTCCGCTCAATGAGAAGGATCTGCCCTGGTGGAAGTTGGCCGAAAAATATCATCCCGCTACGCATCGCGGGATCACCCACTGGATGCTTGTGACAAATAGCGGCGGCGGACAATCTTCGGATATGTCGGACAGAGGAAGTTGCGGCGTGCAGGCTCTCTATGCGACTTTTCTGCACGAATTGGGACATCAACTCGGTTTGGATCACACCGGGCGATGGGGGCCAGTCTGGTGTCCTACCTACCCTAGCCTGATGAATTATGCTTACAACTATCAGCTTGAGGGAAGTTTCGACAAGATCGGCTACTCGGACGGAAGGCTTGCAAAGGTGATTCTGAACGAGAGTCGACTTTCCGAGCGCCTTCCTATTCAGATGGACAAGATCGCTTTTCTGAGCGGACCGCCCTACTACTATCGCATGAAGCCCTCGGAAGACGGACAATCAACTCTGATTGACTGGAACTGGAACGGCGTTTTCGGGGAAGAGAATCTCGCCGCCGACATCAATTACGGCTACTCGACGCAAGCGGGAGAGCGACAGACGCTTGGAAAAACCTACACTGCTCCCGTTCTCGCCTCACTGGGCGAGGGCAAAACAGAAAAGCTTCTGCTGTTTTGCGGACTTCTCCCCGCCGTCGCCCCACTCCCTGCGGCAAACGCAGAAGCCAAACTTCCTTCTCTTTCTTTAGCGCAACCGGGCAGATTGATCCTCCGCATCTGGCAAGGCGAGAACTCGGCGACGGAGGGCGGGAAGTGGTCGCCTGAGATTGTGGTGGAGGGTTCGGACGTTATCGGAGACGCTTCAGCCTGCAGTTTTCAGGGAGCGGCGTGGGTTTCTTATCCAACAACTACGGGCATTGCAGTGCGCAGGATTGAGATTGACAGCTCGGGCAAGCCTAATGTCGGAACTAGAGTTCTTATTGAAGACTCGAAAGGCGCTTTGCCTTCCCTCTCTTCGCTAGGCTCGCAACTCTCTTTGATCATGTGGAGGAGCGATTCCGCTCTATTGGGATTCCGCCTTTTGAGCGTATCGCCAACCGGATTGAAACCGGAAAGAGAGCGGATACTTCCTTGCAGCAGCGCTTTCCCGCCGGGAGTCGCGGAGGGAGAAACTTCCGGCCCCGAGCCTTCGCTCTGGCTTGGAATCGCCCTCAATCAGATCGGGAGGGGACGTTCCCGGTGGCAGGCGAGGCGATTTGTTTTAAAATCCGATTTGGAGCAGGTCTCTTCGGAGTGGATCGGCGGAGAGCAAGGTATGGAGCACGGAAGCGGCAGAATCATGTTGCTCTACCAGAAAAGTCTCGTTCCCGGCAAAGAGGGACAACTCAATTTCTATCAGTGCGGGGCGTTCAGCAGTTCGTCTCCGTGGGCTTGTCACTACGTTGCGACTCGAATCGCGGACAAGAGCGTGCATGGGGGTTGGCTCGTGAAGCGCTTTTACGACGAGTGGACGCAGAGCCGCTCTGCGCCGGGCGTCTGCTTTTTTCGGGGGGACATCGCGTTCGCGCTTCGTTGGTTCGGCAACGTGCGAGGCTCTGAAAACGACAACTGCATGGTCGGTTTCTTCGGGCGCGGGATCGAATCCCAACCGATGGGCGATTTCGACGACATCTCTTTTATTCGCGACGTGGGACTGAGCCATTCGATCTTGTGCGTCGGCGAATGACAAGTCGTTGAAGCGTTGCCGAAAAACTGTCTTTTAGCAGAAACAGTATGACGAGGGCAGGTTCGTCAACCGCGATCCGATCGGCTACGCAGGCGGGATCAACCTCTATGCGTATTGCGGCAACAACCCGATCAATAGAGTCGATCCGAGCGGACTGAGCGGCTTGGGCATCGCAACCGGATTTGCGGTTGCAGGCGGAATTGTCCTCGGGGCGGCACTCTTCCTTTCCGCTCCTATCACGGTTCCTCTCTTAGCTGGAGCGATCGTTACTGGCGCATTCGCCGGGGCTGTTGTTGGATTTGCGCAGGGCGGTGAGAGCGCCGGGCAATCGATATCCGATGGCTTTGCCGGGGCAGCTGGTGGTGCTGAGTTTGGCGCTTTCGCTGCTCCGCTTGCGGGATATGCTGCTTCTCGCTTTGCAGGAGGAGGTAGGGGAAGTGGGGGCAGTAGTTGTCCATCGCCGCAAACCTCTGCGCCAGCTTCCAATGCGGGAGGATATGGTGATCTTAGCCCAAAAGAAATTGAAGATATTCAGGTTGCTACAAATCGTGCGGGCCGTCCGATTCATGTTGGAGGCAGTGCCGCGAGCGGTAACCGACGTTTTCCTGGGTCTGATCTACCTATTGGCAAGGGACCAAATACAAAAAGTGATATTGACTACATCATTCCACATTCCTCAAAGGAATGGTGGTTGCCGCACGTAAATGACCTACCTGGACTTGATCCTAGTCTTGGTCCTATTTTTGGTGTCCCCAATCCTCACCAAGGGCCATTTATTTCGTTTGAACCGAAATAGAAGTTTTGCAAAAGTTGATGACTCCTATATCATTCAATGCTGAAATTGGAGTCATCAACTCATTTTCTTAGAAAGTTGGTCACATGTTGCATCGGTATTGGTTCAAATTTGATCTGGATTCAGTCCATTTTTCCCCTTTCCACCTAGGTTCTGGAGTGACTGGATATAGTCTCGATGACGCAAAGGGCATTCTGGTTTTGCAGGCAAAACGTGCTGGAGTAAATACGATTATCGACTCTGTGATAGAAGATATTGATATCTCTACATTAGATCAAAATCACATCTTGCCGAATATAGGTTTGGTTTCTAATCGAGGCATGTGGTACCCTAACCTTCAACATAGTCATCCGTAGAGTTCGGCTTGAAATGTATGTCAGAGTCATCAAATATTGTTAAGCAGGACAATCTCAAAATCGGCATTCATCAAGCTATTTTTTGAACTTGAGGTGTGTAACATCAGTCATCAATTTTGTTTCACCTTATTGAGACACGCAGGAGAGGGACAAAATTGAAGATTTGTTCTGTGCAACGCGTCAGGTTCAATTTGCCACTATCTTAATTTGCTTTATTTCCCTTATTAAGTCAAGCGCCTTGCCAACCTGCCACATAGAACCGACTGCCGGAAGCGACTTTGAAAAGCATGCGCCCTCGTAAAAACTACTTTAGAATCAGAGCCAGTCGTTCCTGCTGCAACAACCGGCTCGACCTACAGCACAGTTTACTACTGCTTCGACCCTCACGGCAACGCGACCCACAGAACCGATCAAAACGCGAACGTCATTGCCGACCTGACACTTTTTCGCACGCCGCGTGTATAATAGAAGAGAAATTGTCCGATGAACCTAGCGTCTTTGGAGGAAGCATGGTCACGATCACATTGCCCCCTGAACTGGAACTGGC
>JAYVOT010001083.1:0-2975 GCA_043757795.1 Chthonomonadaceae bacterium
TCAAGTTTGAAGTTCCAGCAAAGCTACGTCCAAAAAACGCTTCCGCCGAAGGCGCTATAGCGCAGGGCTTGCCCGATGTGACGAATCCCAAAGTTGCGGGTTGGATTATGTTCCGAAGGTCTTTCCGCCGAAGGCGTTATAGCGAAAAAGCTCTGCCCGTCGTGACGATTTGCAACGATGCAGTGAATAGAGACGCCTTCGGCGTTTCTCGCGTCCGGAGAACGTCCATTCATTTGCCGGGTGTTTTTACACATGGATTTATTGGTTGCGTAACATGAGCTTCTAAATCAAGTTTCCGCAAGTGGCTCCGCCCTTATAATATCGAACTTACAGCTTGACATCGAGGAGTCCGCTGACGCCGACACCCGTCACTCTCTTCAACTTGGTCACGTCTTTCACGTCTTTGTCGGAGATAGGAATTAGGGCGCGAACTCTCATGCCGAGCGGGGCGAATTTGCCCTCCGCCTGCGCGACCGCCACTACCGATTTCACCGAGTCGCGAGGACCTGCCACCTGAACGGCGCCGGCGTAAGCTCCTGTGCCGCCGGAGAGAATCGGGACCACTTTGGTGTCGAACTCTTTGTCTTCCGTGTCGGTTTTTGTCAGGCGATTGACAAACTTATTGATGTCCGGTCCGAATTTCGTGATGAGAAAGGCGATCCCGCCGCCCTTCAGGATTTTATCCAGTTGCGCGCCTGCTGTGAAGCTCGTGCAGAGCATCGCAGAGAGTGCGATACAAGTATAGAATTTGTTGCGATTCATGTGAAGCGTCCTTTGTTAAAGCAAATTTTCCAGTCCGATAGTCAAACCTGTCAGCGAACGAACTTTGCGAATGGAGAGAATGACTCCCGGCATAAACGACGATCTGTCGACCGAGTCGTGACGAATGGTCAGTATTTGTCCTAAACCGCCGAATATAACTTCTTGATGAGCGATGAACCCGGGCAGTCGAACGCTGTGAATCGTCACATCGCCAGTGACTTTGTCTTTAGCCCCTCGTGCGCCCGGCGCTTTCTCGATCAGTCCTTCAGGAGAAGCGATCGGAACGACATTCGCCGCCTGCCTCGAAGCTTCTATTTTTTGAGCGGTCAGGAGAGCTGTTCCCGATGGCGAATCGACCTTTTTTTCGTGGTGAAGTTCGATGATCTCAACATCCGGCAAATATTTTGCAGCCTGCTCTGCAAACTGCATCATCAGGATCGCGCCAATGGCGAAATTCGGCGCGACAAACGCTCCAACCCCTTGCTTCCGCGCAAGTTCGTCGATCTCCTTCAGGTTCTCCGCTGAAAGCCCCGTCGTGCCTACCACAGGCGACACCCCAAGCCCCAACGCGATTCTCAGGTTGGCAAGTACGCTCGAAGGAAGCGTGAAATCCACTAAAACCTCAGCGCCGGATTCTTTCAACGCCGCTTCGAGATCCGCTAGAATCGGGATTCCGTTTGCGCCGATTCCAGCGACGTTCCCGGAGTCCTCTCCCTCGTTGTGACGATCTATCGCGGCTACAAGTTGAATTCCTTCCGCACCCTCCAGCGCTTTCAAGACCTCTCTACCCATTCGTCCGGACGCGCCGGAAACAGCCACTTTGACGACATTTTGACTCATCGCTGACATCCTTTTCATAAGCTGAAAACTTCGCTCTAAAGTGCAAAACCCGCTTTCGCGGGTTGGGAAGAAGTTTACTGAAGTCCGTTTCAGAAATAGGAGTCTCTGCATTTGCGGGTTAAATCGCGAGTTGGCTGATACGGACTTCACATTTCCAAAATCGAACTTCAATGGGCGCGATTAATCAGAGATCCCGATTCATTCTTTCTCAAACGGACCCACCGCAGTCAATGTTAAGCTAGATTCATTAAGGACGACGTTTGCGACAGCGCCGATGGAAGCGTGCGAGACCGCATCGTACTTAGTCAAGACTTCTTCGATCGGCATGACTCGCCCATAGGAAATAAGGGAATCTCCATACCGATTCATACGTGCGTTCATGCTTTCCAATCCTAAAACCAGCGCCCCGCGAACTTGCGTCTTGGCTTTCGTCAACTCTTCTTCACTGATGCCCTCTTTGCGTATTTTCGCGAACTCCGCGTTCGTCAATTCCAGAACCTGCCCATAAGTTTCCGGACTAGTGCCGCCGTAGACGCAAAAATGTCCGCCGTCCTGATAGGCGCGCGGGTAGGAGCCGATCGCGTATGCCAACCCTCGTTTTTCGCGAACCTCCTGGAACAGTCTCGAACTCATGTTCCCGCCAAGCACGTTGTTCAATATCGAGAGGGAAAAGCGCTCTTCGTCATGCTTGCTGAAGGCGGCGTTTCCGAGGCAAAAATGCACTTGCTCGATATCGCGCTTGCTGATCTCCTTGCGCTCGGTTGAAGGTACCGGCTTTTCAATCAAGCGAGTCGGAGCCGTTCCCTGCAAGTCGCCGAAAGCCTTCTCCGCCATTTTGACCAATTCGTCATGATCTACTAATCCGACTGCTGAAAGGACGATTTTGTCAGGACGATATTGAGTGGCGATATACTCCGTCAGATTGGCGCGACTCAGCCCTGAAACAGTCTCCTCGGAGCCGATAATCGATTTGCCGAGAGCGTGCGACTGCCAGAGCGTCTGCTCGAAAATGTCGTGAACCGTCTCTTCCGGAGAATCTTCATACATCTTGATCTCTTCGATCACGACCCGCTTTTCCCGTTCCATCTCTTCGGCGTCGTGAAGCGAATTTCGGAGCATGTCCGTCAAAATTCCCACCGCAAGAGAGGTGTCTTCCGCCAGCGCTCGTATCTGGTAGGCAGTCATCTCTTTGTCTGTGAAAGCGTTCAAACTTCCCCCGCGAGACTCGATTTCGTCCGCGATCTGCCGAGCGGTTCGATTGGGAGTTCCCTTGAACATCATATGCTCGATAAAATGAGTGATTCCTCGAATCGGATCGGATTCATCTCTGGAACCCGCCCCGACGAAAATCCCGATGGAAGCGGATTTGACGT
>JAYVOT010001084.1:0-2971 GCA_043757795.1 Chthonomonadaceae bacterium
GTTCCATCCACGTCTCCAGAGTCGACTGTTCCAGCAAAATACTCTCTTCAGGTAACTCACTGGAATTGGGAAGTCAAATCGGATCAGTTAAGCGCACTCTCTTTCGATGTAGAGAACCATTCAGCTTCGACAATTGAGAACCTTCACGGATCAGTGATTTTGCGCGACGAAACCGACCAAACTCTTAAAACGATTCGCTTCAACTTGAAATCCCAACCATTCACCCCAGGCTCGACTTTCCCATTTGACAAAAGCTTTAAATCCGTAAAAAGGTTAACGGAACCTAAGCTGTTTCTATATGCGAATAAAGATGAGCCTGTAAGTTTTACAGTGTCCAACGTACCTCAAAAGTAGACGGGAGATCCAGTATCGAAACCGCAGGATTGAGGTTTCACTATTGGTCGGCTTAGTTGAATGCAAGTTGACTACGCATCGTTCATTCGCATGATTTCCAAAAAAGATATTCAAAGCAACGTGAGCATTTATCCGATTTGATTTTGAAAAAACTTTGCGGTGGCGCGCAAGTTCGCTTGCCTCTCTTCAGGGCTGTACTTCCCAAACGATTCGTCTTCGAGACAGAGGTCTCTGTCATAACCCGCTTTTCGAAGCGAGTTGAAATAACGGGTGTGGTCGATGTCGCCCTCGTGAATAGGGCAGACATATTTTCCATACTCGTAGCCCATTTCACGCATCGTTTCGCGAATCTCAGGGGGATAGGCGATATTTTTGATGTGCGTGTGTTTGACGTAAGGCGCGAACTCCTCAAAAATTTCATATATTTTTGAGAGCGGCCAGCCGCGCCAGTAGAAATTCCCCGAATCAAGGGTCAGTCCAAGCCGAGTCGAACCTACCGCCGTGAGAGTTCCTTTGATGAATTCAGGGTCGTTGCCTTGAAAACCGTGATTCTCGATGCCGAGATCCACCCCTGTCCCTTCCGTCTCGGCAAGAATGCTTTTGACGGCGGTCGCGACGAGAGCTTGACGGGCGTCTAGTGGAAGATCTTTTTCGCCGCTCATGATTGCGTCGATGCGAACAGCTGCCGCTTCAAGCGCCTGCGCCGCTTTCACTGTGCGGACAGCCCACGCGATTTCGCCTTGCTTGTCTTCCGAATTGAAGTTGTTTCCCATGCAAAGAGCAGCGATTCTGACGCCGTTCGCCTTTGCTTGCGAGCGTAGCTCGGCGATGTCTGCAGCCTCATTCAAATTGAGCCTTGCTTTCCCTCCGACCGGCTGAATAGCTGCCACAGTATCGTCTCGTTTCACCCAGAGTTCCACCCCTGCGATGCCGAGGTCTTTCAATCCCTCTGCTAGGGTCGCATACCCTGCAGCGAACACGATCTCATCCCTTATCGACAAGTACATGAAAAATTCCCTCTGATCAGTTCAAATTTTTTGTTCCTGCTGAGCGTAATTCAGGAACGAATATGCAACGACGCAACTCCTGACGCGCCTGACACGCCTTCAGAATAGTTCCTCTTGAAGGACGTCAATCCCTCCTGTAATCCCAAAAACATTATTAAATCTTCCGTTCGAAATCTGACTTCGGGACAACCAAAGCGAGCAATGTTTTTTTATCTTCAGATAGAGTCGTTGATTTTCATTTTATTTTCATTAAAGTGCAGGATAATAGAGTTGTGCAATCCAAATAGCTACTAATCTAGAACTGTTTCACATGTTCGCAAAACAGTCTTTAGGAGAAATGATATGAAATTATTATTCGCAATTCATAGAACCGGGATCGCCTCCCTGCTCTTCCTTTCGAGCATTTTTCTAGCGACAGTAGTCTACGCTCAGCCGCCCGGCAGACAAGGCGGAGGACCGCCCCCGCCTGGAATGGATCGCGGGGGTCCTCCTATGGGGCCGCCTCGTTCCATGACTATGCTTCAAGTTCCCATGCCGATACTGGCGTCCGAATTGAAACTGACCGGGGAACAAAAATCGAAAATCGAGTTGATCCGACATGAGTTTCAACAAATGCAAGGCAGACCAGGACCGCCGCCAAGAGGACGTCCGGGGGGTCTGCTGCCGGATCGCCAGGGTCGCGAATTTGAAGGTTTTCCTCCTCCTGCTCAAGACGGAGACTTTGGCGGACATCCGCCGCCCCCGCCTGACGCTCGAGATCGTCGCGGACATGACGGGCCGCCGCCTCTAGATTCAGGGAGCGGCGCTCCCTGGCAAATGGGAAGAAAAGAGGCAGAGACTTTGAAAAAAATGGAGGGGCTTTTGACGGTTGAACAAAAAACGTCATTGCCTGGACTGATGCGCGTTTTGAACTCTCTCAGAGAAGGCGGAGTTCCTCTACCGATCTATCTCGAACTCAATCTCGCTTCGGATCAAAAGAACAAGATCGTACAAATCACGAAGTCCGCTCGTGAAGCGTCCCGAAGGCGAATAGATGAAACGGATTTAAGCGGCGACAGAGAGGCAGGAAGGGCGATTATGGAGGCAACGCGCAAACAGTCCCGCGAGAAAGTCATAAAAACGCTCAATCAATCTCAGCGCAACATGATTTTGAAGTTTGAAGAAGAGCGACTGAGAAGAGGGCAAGGCGGACCGGGGAGACCAGGATATCCCGGCGGGCCTCCGCCCGGCGGGGGCGCCGTACCTCGCAGGGATTGAACCTATAATCCCGATTTTAAAACCGTATCGGTTCCCACGCGCTGATGCGAACTCCATTAGAACTACGAGTTGGTATTCGCTCGGAGAAACGCCCTGCCTCCCGGTTTATGTTCATGTGTGAAATGAACTGCAATCGGAAGGCAGGGCGTCTTGTTCGGCATTCGTCGTCTGTCGAATTATAGCTATTTCAGGCTCGCTGCCTCATTCGTCGCTTACCGAATATCAAACCCGCTCCCGCGAGAGTCGCTGTGATTCCCAGACTGGACGCTCCGGGTTCGGGCACGCTCGCGTCGCCGCTGATTACTAGATTGTCGATTCGGTTGTTCCCTCCGCTTGTCGTCGCGCCGTTGAAA
>JAYVOT010001085.1:0-2970 GCA_043757795.1 Chthonomonadaceae bacterium
AGCAAAAACCCTGTATTTGCTGTTAAATAAAGCCGTTACAGCTCCCAAAAGCGGACAATGAAGTTAAATCGGTCGCATAGAGGCTTCTGAATAGGAGACACCGAGGAGCGACACGCCTAACAATTTGGCGAAGGTATTGCCGCATATGTATAATATAGCAGAATTTTGGAATCAAGTTCAATCCCTGCTTTTTTCGCCTCTTGAATTTTCTCTTCAAGAACTTCTCACAGAAAAACTCTCTTAGTTCGTTCGGATTTTAGACTTGATCCAAATCGAACAGTACATCCCCAGCCCGCATCAACAATGGATGGGCGGAAAAGAACTCGACCGTTTTAGAGTTCTGCAAATGACGCTCAAAATGAGCCCAGTTTTAGGGATGAACGTATTTTGAAAGACCTGCAACAAACGAGAGCTCCCCGGATGACCGGGACGCTCTCGTTTTGATTGCAAAAAGCCATGTACGAGTTCTCGCTTCCGGGCAAATCTTGCATTAGGCGGCGCACAGTGGAATGAGGTTATTTTCTTCGTTTCCTGAGCAGGAAGACTCCCCCGAAACAGTCGCCCCAAAGAGCATCGCAATAGCGCCGGGTTCGGGAACGGCGGAGCCGGTGGGGGTGGCATAGTTGAATCCACTTATGCTCAACAACGTCACATTTCCAAAAGTTGGATCAAGGTAGACATGCAGCGTATGGGCATAGTCGGACGAAGCAAATGGAGTAGTATCACCGCTATCGCCTACTGTTATAGCTTCTGCTTCCAGATGGTAATCAAGTGTAATCGTGTCACCGGAAAATACATCAAGATAGCCTGTGCTGTCGTATCCGAAGGACCCGCGAATAGTATTGCCTCCTATTGACAACCCCACACCAGAGTTGCCAGTATTGGCGCTAACCCCGCCAGCCACATCTGCGAAAGACGCTTCCGGTCTTGTAGGCGAACTCGCACTTAGTGCACCGGTCACCAGATTTGTCACCCTAATTCGAATTGGAACATTTGGAGCGAATGTAGATATAACCAACAACGAATCATGAAATTCGGCGGTCACCTGCGAGCTTGAAGATGTCCTATATTCTTGGTTGCCTGGATCGAAAACGCTTTGCGCAAATGCCGAAACTCCAATCGAACCTGCTGTAGCTGAAGCGAAAGCGCTGGCAGAACCGTATTTCGAGCTTGAAGCGCTACTCGCAGTTCCTCCTCGTGGTCCGGATTGTCTATCGGTGAATGTAATATCCGGTCGGACATTCGTCGTCGCATAAACACTCCCAAAGGGAAGCTGAGCGGATGAGGAAATTGAGATCATAACGAGAAAAGCCGCCGAAAGCGACCACCCAAGAATAGATCGACTAAAGTTGTGATTTTGCATTGTGTCTCCTTGTGCTAGTATCTTTTGAAATTTTGTGAAGAAATTTATGAAATGACGAAACGTCACTTCGGAATGCACGGATTAGAATTCTCCTAATCCACATTTACCTGGTTATGTGGTCAGAACTCAATCGAATGACAAACAGAAATCGTTACGTGAAACACATCAATGTGGCAAGGTCAACAAGAAAGGAGTTCGTGTTGTAGAATTATGCGTGCCACCTCCACAAATTTGGCTGTGGTCGTTGATGCCTGTCGCATTATCCAATTTCCAGCCTTTGCCCTGAACTTGGTCGATGTCGTTGAGGTCTGTCATTTTTCCTTGTCTATATAGAAAAGCGTGTTTTTCTCCTCCCACTGTCGCGGAAACCCCAACGATTTCGCCCTGCTTATTGATCGCATTTGGGACGATGTAACCGCCTCCCAGCGAGGGCAAAGCAACCATCATGCCGTTGCTATATAAAAAACCTTGACATTTCTCCGGAGCGAAATCGCCTGAAGACTCTGAGTCGTCGCAGTAACCGATCGCCGCCCCGTCACTATTGATGGATGTGATATGACAATTGACAGCGCCAGCCAATGGCTCAAGAGTCACATTCGTAGCCTTGCTTTCCCCAGCACGAGGGATAGAGTTGATGACTGCGATAGTCATACTCCCGACAGTAAAGACGCTACCAATACCCTCTCGTTTCTTGGTACTTATCCTAATATTTAACGGTATATGTAGGGTTGTGGAGTTCAAATTCATGCAAGGACACGATTCTGCCAGTGCATTCTGGTCGCCAACTTTATTGTCATATTTTTCTAGATGTCCAGTTTTAACATCATATTGAAACCCTACCGTTCTGCCTCTTTGAAGAAAACTTGTTGCGCCATCGCCATATTCACCATAATGCGCCTGGATTCCATCTTTGTTGTAGAGAATGCAATTTACTTTGACGACTCGATAGTCAGCCATTACTTTTCTCAACTTGCCATGTTCATACAGAACTGCACCATTTGCCAGCTCGTTGTCGCCAGCCATCAGGCCGCCATCCCCAATATCGCCGCAACGAGCCATCCCTGCAGGGTATTCTATTGATTTTCCTGATGTGTACAGAAATGCATGCTCAGTGGTATCGAGAAAATTGGTCTTGCCATTAAAATTGGAAGAGGAGTAGTAACCCCCAACCTGTGCATCATTGTTGATGTGAGTGCCATACCCGCCATTAAATTTATACAAGATATCGCCAACTATTTTGTCTTTAGGAAGAAAATCGCCGAGGTCTACAATGCTTGTTTGGGTTGGCGGCAACGGTGGATCAACTTTTGGAGGGTCTTCTCTAACTAGAGGAACATCAACTTGAATTTTATTTACTGCTGGTCTACACGCCAAAACTGAAAAAGCGACTAGAGAGATTACAGCGCAAACAGTTAATTTCTTTAATGATTTCATCGGACTTATCCTTTCATGCGGTTTGTTCGCAATAGCGAACAGCGACCTCTTCCTGAAGTCGCAGAGATAAAACATCTGGACTTTAGCCATTTTTGAATCAGGGATGGAGTGACTTGTATCGTTTGTGAAGTAGAATATTGGTGTAAAAGCCAAATTAAACCACGGACGGTATC
>JAYVOT010001086.1:0-11018 GCA_043757795.1 Chthonomonadaceae bacterium
CAGTTCTGAAAAAACTTGGCGTATCGACAGGAAACGGGGATAAGACAAAACCTTGAAGACAAAACCTCCATCCTTTAAGCCCGCTGAAACACGATTTCCAAATTCGAAACTGGCAAAAATTCTTTTTGTTGCGGGGATTGTTGGAGCGACTGCTTTCTTTGCTTCAACGAAAGCGAGGGAGGACGTCGCTCTGCCGGAAGGAAACCGATTTGATGTCGGAGAAATTGAACTGAACGCCCCGATACAACATGAATTCGCTGTGATGAATGTATCCGTCAGACCAATCGAACTGAATAGTTCTACGACTAACTGCTGCTCCGTAACTACCGTTACTCCGCTGAAGTTGACTCTCTTGCCGAATCAAAAGGGAGCGCTTTCGATTCATACGAGAGCCGTGGGGGCTGGCAAGCGTTCAGAAGGAATTGAGATTTTTACTACAACAGCCGGAAAAAGCGAAAGCATCTGGCTATTTATCAACTACTCCGTCCGAGATCATCAACGGGCGGATGCATTGCATTAAGTTTCGCGAGCTACGTCTTACAACTGGGTCGAAGCCGGAGAAGAACATGAGAACTAGAGTGCAACAAGGGTTTACCCTCATCGAACTGTTAGTAGTCATCGCCACGATTGCGACGCTATCGGCGATCCTGTTTCCAGTTTTTGGAACTGTTCGAGAAAAGGCGAGACAGTCTGCATGTCTATCAAACATTAGGCAGATTGGCATATCCATCCAGATGTATGCTCAAGATTACGATAGCCGTTATCCCTTTGGAGCCTCCAAAGCGGATAAACTCTCCTATCCGTTTGGCGCTAGCGATGAGATTGATCGATTAGCTGATATGCCGATATTGCAAACTATACTCGAACCTTATGTCAAACCAGCGCAAATCTGGCAATGTCCGTCGGACTCGGGCGTGATTTTGAGGGCAGGGTCGTCAGAAGAACCGTTGCTATCATCTCCGTCTTGCTTCTCGAAATTTCAAACTTCCTACTTATACCGAACGGCATTGCCTCTGCTGGATATACCCTATGAGGCAGTCGGATACATTAAAGAGGTTGAGCAAGATTCTACGACGGTGGATGTGTTATGGGATGCAACTGGTTATTGGCATGGCGACAAAGAACCGAGGGAGTATCGATGGAACGCTTTACGCGCGGATGGGCATGTGAAGAATGAAAATGTTGGTCAACACTCCCATTCGCTCATTGTGCCATTCATCCCTTACTGACTTGTTTATCGCCTCTGATTGGTGAAGGTATTGTTAAAGGTATTGTTAGATGATAAACAATACCCCATAAGGACACGCGATTTTCAAATAAAACAAGGAGACGGAATATTTCCGTCTCCTTGTCCATTTTGCTTAAGGACGAGTGTCTCGTTATTAGTACTTCGCGGCGTCGTAATTCGCAGCGACGACATCCCAATTGATGACAGACCAGATCGCGGCAAGATAATCCGGTCTCTTGTTCTGATACTTCAGATAGTAAGCATGCTCCCAAACGTCGATTCCGAGTAGAGGAGTTTTGCCGGTTGAGAGGGGAGAGTCCTGATTCGCGGTGCTCTCAACGGAGAGAACGCCTGCGTCGTTGCTGACAAGCCATGCCCAACCGCTTCCAAATCGCTTCGTTCCAGCTTCATTGACCAATTTCTTCAGGCTTTCAAGATCTCCAAAGGTTGAAACGATGGCAGTTGACAGGTTTCCTGTCGGCTCGGAGCTTCCTCCCGGTGTCAAAAGCTCCCAGAAGAAGGTATGATTTGCGTGTCCGCCGCCGTTATTGCGAACTGCGGCGCGAGCCGCTTCCGGAACGGCGTCTAAATCCGCGATCAGTTCTTCGACAGGCAGCGCGGAAAGTTCGGGATGGTTTTTAAGAGCGACATTCAGGTTGGCGACATAGGCGGCATGATGCTTGTCGTGATGAATCTGCATCGTGGCAGTGTCGATAGTCGGTTCGAGAGCGTCATAGGCGTATGGCAATGGGGGCAGTGTGTATTCAGGCATTGTTCGGGAACTCCTTGTCGTGTTGTGCAGGCGCATAATTTGCGATTCGTTGCGCTCTGAGACATCTTTTCCACAGATAGTTTACCGCAAGACGGACGGATTTTTCAAATTTCAGGTTCCCCAATTTTGAAGAGTATGAGACTTTCGAATACTGGAAGCTCCGATTGAGAGCATAATTCAATCGACACATTGGAATGAGGCGCGGTGACATTTGAAAGCGACATCGAAGCGATTTGGGAGGGCGCGAAGAGACTCTTGCCGGAGGAGTTCGACCCGATCATTGGGAAGGGGGCGACCGGAGAAATTGTTCGCCGCCGGGAGGGCGCACGACTTTTTTCAGACATTGAACATTTTATTGAACCCGGCATGAGAATGTTCGGAGTTGAATTGGGCTTGACGCCTATCCTTTACAAGCCGCAGACCCTTGAGTTTCTAAAGAAGGAAGTCGGATTTCGAAGGGTTCCTTTATTGAAGTTTGCTACCGATCCTTTCGCATCAATTGCATTATCGCAAGACCCCAATCTCCTAACAACTGCTATTCCTACGCTTCAAGAGCGCAAAATGGTCCTGAACAGCCAGGGAATACTGCATCGTGTAGAAGAAGAAAAGCTATTTTGGGCGGAGTATCATGAGGGAGAACTTGTCGAATGCGAAGGTTCGCTTTTTGAGCTTCAACTCCGCTTCAACTGCGCCATCAAACTCCGGCGCGCTGTTAAAAAGGGAGGCGTTCAGGAGAACAGAGAGGCAACCATTCGTAGTTGGTGCGCCTTTGATATCGCCTATCCGGAACGTTCGACGTTCTCTAGCCGCGATTCTTACTCCGCTTCCGAACGAGCGGCTGAGTTCTTGAAAGCGACTGCGGGCAAGAGACAAGATCGCTTTGCAATTCATTGCAGGCAGGCGACAAGAGCGCTAGAAAAAAGCGATACGCAAGAGGCGCAAAGAATTTTGTTTGAGACGGCGCTTAGGACCTTGAACCTTCCGCAACGACTCTTTGCAACTTTGTGCGCCTCTCCTGACTTTAGCCTGCATCCTGCCGAGCTTCGCGAACTGCTTTATCTCGCGCGCGCCGGTACGCGATATTTGCGACTTTTCGCGCTTCATCGGCTTTCCGGCGAGGCGCACGTGCGTGAAGTGAAACTGATGATCGAGACTCTGGTATTTTGCTCCGACCCGCTCGTCAGAGCCGCCGCTTTCGCCCTTAGCGGCTCCCCAAGAAGATGAGCGGCGGGGAGAAAAATGCAGCAAATTTTCGGGCAGTGAATACCTCTGCCAAAAAGCGTATCCGCCGACCGTCCTCTTGACGGGAGATGTGCGCTTCGAGCAGGCGAATATGATACAACTGAGGTGAGCGTTTCGAACCTCAATTTTGAGGATCCTGAAGAAATATTTGGAAAGCGAGACCCGACAAGATGGACGAATGGAGAAAAGAGGAGCAGGGGCGTCAGTGGGAAGGTTACGCCTTCACTTTCTGCAAAGCGGCTTTCCTTATATTAATTTTTCAGCGATACGCGCTGTTGGCTCTCTCCGGTCTGTCGGCGGTTTTTTACCTGATGGCGCAGGCAAGGGGAGTTGAAAAGTGGCGATGCTGGGCAAAACCGCCCTGGGTGACTCTTTTTTGGGGCGCTATCTTCGGTTGGCAGTGCTGGCTGACATTCTTCGTGAAGGGCGCCGGTGGCGCAAACCGCTTCTGGTTGCCATGATATTTTCGTTAATTTTGCTGGTTTCTTGAAATATTTTGAATTTGTCTGAGATTGGCATGAATTTTGCATAGTATCTTGATGTATTGCAAAAATTTCTATTTCATATGTGTCTCCCTCCTCGGTCAGGTACAACCGCGGAGGGTTTTTTTGCCGGAATATTTCTTTTTTGAGGAGGTAAAGAACCAGGCGCCGAACATGCGGATTAAAGACGGTTCGTCCAGTGTTTTCCTGACTCGATTTCATTACGACTTTAGCAGACGTCGGATTTTAACCCCTCTCTCTCAACGGAATGAAATTCCCCTTAATTTCGACTCGGAATTTAGTTTTAAGTCTGAAAAAGTTTGCTGAAATGCATCGGTGATTAAAATGGATCAATGATTGAATAGAAACTCTTTGCTATTAAGCAAAGCCCATAGAACGTCCTGAAACCCCTCTTCTCTTTTTGGAGCGGATTTTATCGCTTTGATGAGAGCCGCGCTTTCGGATGAATTGGGGCGACGCGAGAGCGCCGAAAGAAAAAGTGCTTCCAATATCTCATCATCCGGTTTACCGGATTTCAAAAACGAGTTCAATACGCATTCGTCCGACTTCAATTTGTTTTGGATTTCTTCACTGTTCAAAAGGGCGAGCGCCTGTGAAATGGCCGGACTGCAGTTTCGCTCCGAGTCGCTTGGTTGAACTCTTGGAGGGCGACCGAAAGTATCCAGCATGATTGAAGGAATTTCCGCATCTGCAAGCTCACAGGCTCTCGCGCCTGAACCCATGCCGTTGAACCGATCAGACACGCCAGTCACTTGCGCCACCGCATCCGCCACCTCTTCTGCAGGCATTCGTCGTGCGTAGTAGTGTGAAAAAAACCTGGTGTCGATTTTGTTTGCGGCGTTCGGGCTTGCGCTCAACTGATAAGTCCTCGATTTCATGATGGCGCCGAGCAGGTATTTCAAGTCGAATTTGTGGGAACGCAAATCGTCGCAGAGGGCGCGCATCAGCGGCTCGTTTTTGGCGGGGTTCGTGCTGCGAATGTCGTCCACCGGCTCCACGATGCCGGACCCGAAACATCTTGCCCAGAAACGATTCACGATGTTTCGGGCGAAATCATCCTGTTGAACGATCCATTGAGAGGTCTTAATTCGAAAATCTTCATCCTTTGCAAAGCTCAGATCCGAGCGATCCAACGGACGCGGAGTCATGATTTCGGCGGTTCTTGGTTGACGAACCTCTCCTTTATCCGTTCCCGCCAGTTTTTCCGGAACTCCGTCATCGTTGTCGCCTTCACCCTTCAACTGATTCCAGAGCGCAGTGAAATGGTAATAATCATCCTGAGTGTAGCGTTCGGTAGGATGATTGTGACACTTGGTACACTGTATTCTGTTTCCCAGAAAAACCTGCGCCACCATCTCGCCAGTGGGTTCGGAAGCGCGTATCCAATAGCCTTGACCCTCTTTTTGCGGGGCGCGACTGACGAAGAAAAGCCCTCCCGGATGGGTTTCCATTGGCCCGGAAGCAGTGAGAATATCCGTGACGATTTTATCCCAGGGGCGATTTGCGTTGAACTGATCCATCATCCAGCCCTGCATCCGCATCGCGTATTTGCGGTGCATGTATTCGCGGCGGAGGACGAACAGATCGCCAAACTTGAGCGCCCAGACCATTCCGTATTCCGGCCTTTGCAATAGCGAGTCGATGAGTCGATCGCGTTTGCCGGGCAGAGCGTCCGCCATAAAACTTTTCGCCTCCTCCGCAGTCGGCAGGGTTCCGATCGCATCCAGATTGGCGCGGCGTAAGAACTCTCCATCCGTGCAAAGTCCTGACGGCTCGATATGCAGTTGCTTGAGTTTTGCGTTCACGAGAGGGTCGATATAGTTCTGTTTTGGCAAGAAAGCGGCGTCGGACACTTTTTGAGGGAAGGGAGCCAGAAATCGAGCCACCGCCATTTTGTCTCGATACTTCGCAGTGACAGCGGTCTCTCCCGGCTGTTGCTGTTTCACAAGTCCGGCCTCATCAACAGTTACTATCGCGGAGTCGTTCGTGTTATAAAGCGCTCTCGTCGTGACGTCTTCCTGACGCCCGTCGGAGAAAGTCGCTCGAACCAGTAGGCGTTGCTTCTCTCCGAGCTTCATCGTCCGGTCTCCCGGCAATATCTCGACTTTTGCGAGACTTGGCTCTTTGCTGTCCGCGCCCGGCGCGCCTTGTTTCAGCCACCCGAGAAGAATGGAGTACGCTCGACTCTCCTTGAAAAGCCTGATTCCTCCCCGGTGCGGAACAAGCCCTAGAGGTTTCTTCAGGAAAAGACTCTCTTCAGGAGCTTCCCGGCAGATGCGCCTTCCTCCTAATTGCCTTGTAATTGAAAGTAGATCGATCTCCGGCGCGTATCCTCGCAAGCTGAGCCGAAACCCTCCTTTGCCCTGCGCCGCCCCGTGGCAAGTCCCCATACTGCAACCGACTCTCGCCAAAATCGGCACGACATCGTTTGCAAACGAGTAGATGACAGGCTCCTTCATCTTCGATATTATGACGGGAATCCGGAGAGCGCATCCGTGCCATTTCGCAACGATGATCGCCTGCCCGTCTTTCTTCGGAAAGACCTCGCCCTCCTTCGTCACCTGCGCCACTTCAGGCGAAAGAGAGGTGAAATTCGCAACGTCCGTGACATCGCTTTTGGAGGCGTTCGGAAGCGATGTCGAAATCAAGAGACGCTGAGTCGCAAGACTTCCATGCAGGCTGATGGAAGCGGGAGTTGCGATCAGTTTTACTGCATTTCGCTCAGAGTTAGGGGCGCAAAACGAAGCTGACATTGCAACCACAAAAATAAGCGTTGTGAGAAGCGAAATTCGCAGGGTGTAAATTGGTCGAAATAGCATAATATTGAGATCCGGAATAATCAAATATCTTTATTTTAGTTGTAAGACATGATACGTACTCTATTGTTTCGTTCTTCTTGCTTTCGGGGACATACAGGCGTCAGCAAGGATGGCAATGCACAATAACCAGCAATGGGTAACGAGGTTCGATACATTCATTTTTCGTGCATTTTTCATGACATTTGAAGTCGTGTCAAATCGTTTTGCAGGAAATTGACGCAAGTAAGTGGAATGTACTCATGATAACAATCCGTAAGACGCGCTCGGCATCTTGAATTTAAAATTTGAGGAAGATCGTTTTTGAAACATAACTACCCCAGGCAACTTAGAATTTTCCAATTCGCATTCTTCATTGCGGCTTCGCTGACGTTCGCTTGTCCGGTTGGGGCGAAGGCGGATGACACGTTAGTTCTAGAACTGCCGCCTTCTCAAGGGGCTGTCGAAAATCGCGCCGCTCGAAAATCGCAGAGCGAAGCAAGAAGAATTCCCGAAATCCCTGCTGAAAACCGAAATTTCCCGGACAGAAACGAGAGAATCGTTCTTGCATCAAGAGGAAAAAGGGCTTTAAGGCAAGATTCTTTCGATAGCGCAATTGGAAGGCTCGGTCAGACGGTGCAGGAAGCGACTATTTTCAGAGGAAAGAGCGATCGCTCCGGCAAACTGAGTCGCGTGCCTGCTGAGACTTACCTTGCCGTCAAAGCGGAAGCAGGCGATTGGATCGGCATTTTAATGTCGGACAATTCGATTGGTTGGTTGCAACGGAGCTCAGTCAAAATTTTGGACTATCAGGTTACTGCGACTTCGCAGGGACCAGCTAGACCCTATGACGAAAACTATTCCGACGGGTTGCCCTCAAGCCGTTCTCCCTTCTTCCGGGGAGACCCGAACTCGCTCTTCAAAGAGGCGTATCGCTATTTGGGAGTGCCGTATCACTGGGGAGGCAATACGCATTCGGGCATAGACTGCTCCGGTTTTATCCGCAATATCTTCTCAGTGAACGGATACTCGTTGCCTCGCGTGAGTCGGGATCAACTCGCTTATGGATTGGCAGTCTCCGGAGACCAACTCGAACCGGGAGATCGGCTCTACTTCGGCAATCGATCCACGCAATACATCACGCATACGGGACTCTATCTGGGCAACGGCTATTTCATACATTCGTCATCAAGTCGCCACGGAGTCGCAGTCAGTCACTTGCGCGAAGAGCTGTTTCAACGAATTTACATCTGCGCGCGAAGGTAAGTCGCTTTGAAATCAGCGTGATATAAGGAGTAGCAGGATGTCTACAATCTTGCGTGCCAACGAAAATGGATTGACAACGGCTCCCGAAGCTTACTTTCACGGAACAGTCATGTTTCAAGCTATTTCGACTCCCCCTCAAGAAACCGGCGTAAAGGTAGTTCTCGTTCATTTTGAAGAGGAAGCTCGCACGAATTGGCATACTCATCCTCAAGGTCAGATCATTCATATTACTGAAGGAATCTGTCTCTATCAGGAGTGGGGAGGTAAAACGATTACTCTGCAAGTCGGAGATTCGATTACAATTCCTGCAGCAGTCAAGCATTGGCACGGCGCGAATTCGTCAACTAAAATGTCTCATATAGCGGTTCAGCCCATCGTAAATGGCGTTGACGCAGTTTGGTTCGAACCTGTCGCTGACGCTCAATATCGCTCAAAATCATGATCAACGATGTTGCACACTGCTTTTTACCTATTTTGAATTTTTTCGCATCCTCACCTCGGTTTGTTCGATCATAGCAAGCACATCCTGAGGTCGTATCTGTCTTTCCAACTCTTCCAACTCAGCATCCCCGTCATTTTCTATTCCGAGTTTGTCTTGAATTGCGTCCAACATTTTGATGATTCGCGTGATCTCATGCTCAGTTATAAGACCGATATGAAGATCAAGTTCCGCGCGGCGATCCGCATGTGCCGCCATACGATTCTGGCTGATAAGAACGAAAGTGGAGAGAAAGATCGCCTCGAGCGAGACCACCATAGTTAAGAAATTGAAGGGGAACGGGTCGATCGGCTTATGACCGTGGAACGGGAGGTTGATGAGAATCCAAAGTGCAAAGAAAATAATGTGAATATACACGAAGCGCATATCACCGGAAAGTTCGGTTATTTTATCGGCGATTTTGTCCTGCATATTTCTCTGGCGCGCCTCTCGATGCCGGAGTGAGGACAAGGTACTGATATTTTGTTCCATTGTGCTGCAAAGCGGGTTCTGAAGATCTTCTTCCTCATCTTTTAGTTTCTCGATCAATTTTGACTCCTAGTTTATTTGATCTTCGCAACGTTTGCGCAACATCAATCGGCGTACTAATCTACGACTTATGAGATATGAAGTTCGTTTTCGCATAAGCGGAGTTCTACTCGCTAACCAATGTTCAGGGTTCCTTCCGGAAGCAAGTTCACTTTAAAAACGACCTCCACCCGCTTTCGTCCGCAAATAGTGCCGACGGAGGTGCATAACAAGGTCATTTTGATTCTCTTTAAGGTAAAGAGTTGTGGTTGCGAAGGTTTTTTTGGAGCAATTTTTGGAAGCCTCATGCTAAGCGATTCACGAAAGGTTCCCAATTTCGATTCGCCGGAGGTCTTTTCTTAAAGACGATAGGGGGCGGCACGGGTTTCTAATCCATCTCCCAGCTTTTATAAGAAGCGGTTGTCTTTACATTCGCGAGAGTGGCAGGCAAGTCCTTTGTTTTGCGGAGAAGAGTTATGAACCAATGCATGATTCACAAGCGATCGTCTGTAAAATTTCAGTGCGCAAGACCCTCGATGGTATAATACGAATATAATTGAAATAGAGGAGAATCTCTTGATGACAACCTTTGTTAAAGAGAAAGAAAAAACGCTGTTTCCACTGCTTGAAAATGAAATGGAACGACTAGTCGAAGATTCCGGCATAAAATTGGAACTCGTCAACGGCATTCCGATTTGGGAAGCGTTTCCTGTCTTTCAACATCAGGAGAAGTCGCTGGAGATTCAGATCTCTTTGCGGGAAAACGCGAGACGCTCGGAAGTTTGCGCTTGCATTTCGGTTGCCGACCTGACGATACGTTTCCCAGATGGCTCTATAAAGCGCCCCGACATTTCAATCTTTTGCAAAAAACCTATCGAGCAAAAAACAGTCTGTACGCAGATCCCTGAAGCAGTGATTGAGATTCTCAGTAGGGGGTATGAGAAGAAAGATACTGAAGTCAGTCTGCCGTTTTATCTCGCCTGGAACATTCCTGATATAACATTGTTCAACCCCGAAACGAATCGAGTGTCGCACTATCACGACGGGCGAGTGGACGAATACGACTCGCCTGTCGAACTGACCTTCGCCTGCGGCTGTCGCGCCGCAATTTGACCGAAATTCCGTTCTTGTCTGGCTCCTTTCAACGTGTCAGAACTGCTGAGCCGGAAAAGATCAATTCTAAAAACGATATTTGGATCGCTGCCACAGCTCGTGTTTTAGGCTCAACAGTATTTATGTGCGATAGACATGTCAAGAGAGTCAAAATAGCTTCGCGGTAGATTTCAGTGTTCGTTAAAGCTGAACATCATTCATTTGATAATTGATTATCGCTATTTTTTAGTTACAAGTCCAAAGTGACGCTTACCGGGCAATGATCCGAACCCATCACTTCAGGGTGAACGTCTGCGCCGATCACATTTTGGCGCAAAGAGGACGACACCAGAATATAGTCTATCCTCCAACCGATGTTTCTCGATCGTGCGCCGCTAAAATTGCTCCACCACGTATAGAAGCCGTTGCCCACTTTGAAAAGTCGAAATGTGTCCACGAATCCCGCTTCGACAAACGCTTGAAAACCAGCTCGTTCCTCATTTGTGAATCCCTTTTTGCCAACGTTCTGTTTCGGGTTCGCAAGGTCTAGTTCGGTGTGAGCCACATTGAGGTCGCCGCAAAAAATCACGGGCTTCGACTTTTCGAGTAGTTGACAATACTCAAGAAAAGCAGGATCCCAATGTTTGTGACGAAGAGGAATGCGACTCAGGTCTTCTTTTGCGTTGGGGGTATAGACCGTAACGAGAAAGAATTTCTCGTACTCCGCCGTCAGCACGCGCCCCTCCGTATTCGGATCGCCGAAACCGTCGCTTCCCATGTCATATTTAGCCTGAATTTCCTGCGGCAAACCGTTGCAAATGCTGATAGGCTCCTCTTTGCTATAGATCGCCGTGCCGGAGTAGCCTTTCTTGTCCGCAGAATTCCAATACTCCCGATACTCCGGCAAATCTATAATCGCTTCTCCCGGTTGCGCTTTGGTCTCTTGCAAGCAGAGAATGTCCGGCTGTTCGGCTGCGATAAAGGGCAGAAATACTTCTTTGCGTAGTACTGCTCGAATGCCGTTGACATTCCATGAGTATATTTTCATCTTTGATTTGTTCCATTCAAATGAATAAAATTGATAGTCGTTTGCAATCAGCATAAGACCGAGAGT
>JAYVOT010001087.1:0-2966 GCA_043757795.1 Chthonomonadaceae bacterium
AAAGAAGTTTGTTGCAATCAACCAGGTATTATTATTTTTCGCATTGTTGTCTTCAACTCCTTTCTTCAATTCATCTTTCTACTTTTAATCCTGCTGTCACACGCTTTTCGATCACTGCAAGTAATTGTTTGTGGCATAATACCTTCATGTTTTCATATCAATTCCACGCCCTGTTTTCATGTCAATACCTTGCACGCGTTGAAAGGCGGAGAGCTTGAAAGAGAATCCGGACTTGCAAAAGCGACTTTTCGCCTACCTGACGCCGCATCGAAAAATATTGGTTCTAGGACTGCTTTGCGCCGTAGTTACTTCGCTAATTACGCTCAGCATGGCATGGTTTCTAAAAGTTGCATTTGAAGCGATTCAGTTTGGAGATGGGCGTAAGCTGGCATGGATATGTCTTGCGGTGGTCGCAGTCTATACGGTCAAAGGTGTTTTCTCTTTCGGACAATCCTACTACCTTTCCCTCACGGCAAATCGCGTCGCAGCGCAACTCAGGAAAGAGATATTCGGACATCTGCAACATCTTTCGCTCTCCTTCTTTAATAGAAGGCGCACGGGAAATATCCTTTCAACCATAACCGGCGACGTGCCTGTGCTTCAAGAGGCCTCTGTCAGCATTAAAGATGCGATCACCGCTCCCATCACCATCACGGTCAGCGTCGTTCTCCTTTTAATATGGAATTGGAAGCTCTGGCTTGTGTCCCTCATTTTCATCCCTTTCATGGCAATCGTTATTTCAAAGATCGCCAAACGTATCAGAGCCATTTCGAAAGAGGTTCAAGAACGTCTCGCAGATCTCACGACAATCGGCGCGGAGTCCGTCTCCGGAATAAGGATAATCAAATCTTTTGCCGCGGAAGAATCGGAAGTTGCCAGGTTTGTCGCTCATAATCAAAGCTCTCTCAAAGCCAACATGAGGAGCGTCCGAAAGAGCGCTCTTCTTCGTCCGTTGACGGAATTCATAGGAGCTTTCGGCATAGCGATCGTTTTATTTCTTGGAGGGCTGTTGGTTTCAGATTCGCAAAACGCCCTCAAACCCTTAAGAGAAAAATGGTATCGGGAAGTCGCAATTCCTGAGATGCTGAATCAACAACCAATGCCGAAAGAGCCTGATTGGCTCAACGACAAAAAGTGGAAAGCGCCTGCGGGAGCTTTCACGCTTGGCGGATTGACGGCGTTCGTCTATCTCCTAAACACGCTTTCTCGATCTGCTGGGGACATGGGTTCTTTGTTGTCGCTCCGCGCTCGCGCCTTCGCTGCCGCAAAACGAATCTTCGATGAGGTTTTGGATGTCGAGTCCGAAGTTCAAGAGCCGCCTGATCCGATCGTTCTGCCGAGAATTAGGGGCGAAGTTCGCTTTGAAAACGTCTCATTCCATTATGGCTTCGAAGGTGAAAACGTTCTAAGAAACATCAACTTTACAGTCAAACCGGGAGAGATCGTCGCTATAGTCGGGAAAACCGGTTCAGGAAAAAGCACGCTTGTCGATCTCATTCCGCGCTTTTATGATCCTACCGAAGGTCGAGTCCTAGTCGATGACACGGATGTTCGGGAAGTGAAGCTTGACTCACTGCGTAGACAGATTGGGATTGTGCCGCAGGAAACGTGGCTTTTTGCAGGAACGCTCAAACATAATATCGCTTATGGCAATCCGACTGCGACTGATGAAGAGATTCGGTGCGCCGCGCAAGCTGCAAATGCAGCTTCCTTTATAGAAAGTCCGAGTATGCCTCAAGGTTATGAAACCATTGTCGGCGAGCGCGGAATTCGGCTTTCCGGAGGAGAGCGACAGCGCATCGCGATAGCCCGCGCGATTTTGATGAATCCTCGGTTGCTCATCCTTGATGAGGCGACTTCTTCATTGGATGCCGCTTCGGAAGCTCTCGTCAAAGAAGCGTTGGATTCATTGATGAAAGGAAGAACGACTATCATTATTGCGCATCGACTATCAACGATTATGAATGCTGATCGCATTCTTGTGATGTCCGAGGGCAAAATCATCGAGTCGGGTTCGCATCGCGAGTTAATCGCGCTCAATGGAGCCTACTCTCGACTTTATGAGACTCAAGTTCAGGGATTGGAAGAATAAGATCATGCCGGAAACGGAAACGCCCTCACAACCCGAACCTGAGTCCGAAGAGGAAAAACAAAAGCGACTAGCCGCTCGGAGCAAACTGCTAGGTGGGTTGATCGCCTTCGTAGTCCGTTGCATCTGTTCTACTTTAAAGTTTCACAAGGAGAACGCCGACGGAATTACGCCGAATTCAGGCGGTTCCATCCTCGTTACCTGGCACGGCAGATCGTTGATTCCCGCCTGGCTTTTGCGAGATAAAGGTTGTTGGGCGCTGATCTCGCTTTCAAAAGACGGCGAAATGCAGAACAATATTTTTCAACGATTCGGTTTTCACACTATTCGCGGGTCTACTGGAAGAGGCGGAGTAAGAGGGGCATTGCAGGCGGCTAGGAAAGTGAAAGAAGGGGGAGTTCTCGCTTTCACGCCGGATGGTCCGAGAGGGCCAACGCACAAAGTGCAACTTGGCGTCATTCTAATGGCGGAGAAATCCGGCGCGCCCATTATCCCCATCGGTTGCAGCGCAACCGGCAGATGGCTCTTCAATAAAAGCTGGGACTCTTATATGATCCCTAAACCCTTCGCAAAAGCCTACTATCTCGTGGGAGAACCCATCTATATTCCGTCCGGACAGAACGAAGCCCAGAGAATGACATTTGCATCTGAAGTCGAAAGCGCCATCAACGCTCTTGAAAAACGCGCTGAAGCGTTGGCTGGTCATTCCCATTACACATGACCATATTGGAATGAACTCCACAAGCGCCAGGGTCGATATCTGGCAATGCGTTTAAGTTGACGATTTTTCGCCAGTCGCTCCTTGGACGCTACGAAAACGCTTATATCATTCGGCTCATGTTACGCACTCCGAAGGACGAAATATATGAGTGTTGAA